>NZ_JBHWBS010000058.1:0-44932 GCF_042735655.1 Streptomyces sp. NPDC059567
GGCCGGGCGGGGGGGGGCGCGGACCGCGCCCCCGCCCGCCCCGCCACGATCCGCGGGGCGGGCCCGATGTCCTGTTCCTCCCCGCGACGGTGGGACCACCGCCGCAGCGTCTCGCCGAGCAGCGCCGACTTGCCGGCGCCGGGCGCGCCCGTGACGGCCAGTACGGAGGCCGCGGCGGGGTCGGCGCACCACGAGGCGACGGTCCGCAGGTCCGCTGCCCGGCCGGTGAAGTCGTGGACCACTTCGAGGAACCCCACCTTGTCCGGAGCCGGCATGAGTGGCGGTGCGTCGGGCGCCTCGTCGAAGCGGTGCTGCTGCCGGCGCAGGTCGGCCACCGTGGTCGCGCCGGCGAGCGGAACCCTGTCGCGCAGGACGAGCCGGAGCTCGGCGCTCGTCTCGCCGCCGACGAGCTCGGCGTGGACACGGTGGCGCATGAAGTGGCCCTGCAGGTCGCGGAGGGTGAAGACCTCGTCGAGCGAGGTCTTCGTGTCCAGGTACCGCTCCAGAACCTTGCGGAACGTGCCGAGATAGCCCTGCGCCTCCGGCTTTCCGGTGGCTATCAGCAGCAACGAGCGCGTCCGCGGCTGCTTGGAGCCGTTGAACATGCGGGCCACGTCATGCGCGAAGTTCTCCGAGTTGCATGCCTCCACCATCACCATCGCCCAGTGGCTCTCGTCCTGCTCGCGCCTGCGCTGCTCGGCGTGGACGTAGTGCGCGACCATCTCCGGAGTCACCCGGGCGTCGCCGCGCTCCTTGGAGCCCGGTACGAGCAGCACGGCACCCAACGTCGCCGCGCGGCCGTGGCCGAACCACAGCAGCGCGGACGGTCGGGACTCGTCGTCGCCACGACGCTCCCCGGCCCAGTGCGCGAGCGCCTCGTCGGCGTCGGTCAGGGACTCCACCGCGCGGCCGGCGAAGACGGGGGCTATGGTCTCCCCGCCCATGCGCCGCAGCACGGCAGCGGTCCGCTCGGCCTCGCCGACCGTGTCCTCGTCCGGGAGGCCGGCCACCGGCCCCACCGGAATCAGATGTACGTCGAACGAGTCCGCGACATCGGCCTCCATGTCGTCGAATTCCGAGGCCATGGCGTCAGAGGTGCCGCTCCGATGCCACCACGAGCACGAGCCGTGTCACCGGCTCGCTGCCGCCCACCACCTCGATCTCGTACAGCCCCGGCCTGGTGGCCACACAGGTCGCCGCCAGCCTCCCGTCCTGCCCGGGCACCGGCTTCAACTCCGGGTACAGGACCTCGTCGAGCCCGCTGACCTCCCTGGCGGTGCAGTGGAGGTCGAAGACGCCGTCCCAGCCGGACACCTCGATGGTGATCGGGGACCCGGGCTCGACCCATTCCGGTACGTCCAGATCGAACGTGCCGTTCCCGAGCATGGCCCCGAGCTCGTCGGGATGACGCAGCCCGCGCAGCATCCCGCGCGCCAGATCGACGACGGTGCGACTACGGGCGAGGGCGCCGTGCTCCTGGTAGACCGAGATGGCCTTCTCGCGGGTGCCAGGAAGATGCGCGGCGAACTGGTACACCGTGCCGTCGCCCTCGCGGTTCTCGCGCCGGGGCCGGCCATCGGGGTGGAACAGGACACGGTCGTCGGCCGGATCCCGTTCGAGGATCGAGTCCTGGCCGACGACGGCGTCCGCCTCCATGCGGTAGCTCTGCGGCGTGCGCTTGCCGAGGCCGACCACCATGCTGTGCTCGGGCAGGGTGATGCCCTGCCTGCTCTGCCGCCACCGCAGGGTCTCCTCGACAAGCTCGCGCCGGCCGCCCAGCGCCACGAGGTCGTCGGCGGTCGGCACCCGCGAGTCGAGGCCCAGGTCGAGCGCCCGGTAGGACGGGAGCAGGTCGTACACCCCGGGCATCGTCCGGGTGGCGTCCCGCAGGGTGGTACGGGGCAGCGGAAGCGGCGCGCCCTTGCCGGAGTTGAGCATGACGGCCGCCTTCACGGAACCGCTGAAGGGGGTGCCGACGGTCATGACCGCGCGGATGTCGGGCCGGAGATCGCCGCGGTGGAGAAGTTCACGCACGAGGAGCCCGCCCATGGAGTGGGCGACGAAGACGATACGGGCCGGTCCGGCCTCGGGATGGCCGCCGAGGTAGTGGCGGTGGGCGGCGTGCTCACGCCAGGCTTCGAGGTGCCGACGGGCCGCGGTCGCGAGCAGCCCCCCGTTGTGTTCGACCGAGAGCCGCCAGTCGTACGGGAACGCGAGCACCGCGCTGCGGTGCAAGGCCTCGTGGCGTAACTCGCTGACCAGGTGGTTGTAGGGCTGTGCCTGGCCGAGCCCGGGCATCGACTCGGCGATGTTCAGCACGCCGGTCGGCTCGACCCGCCCCGTACGCCCCGTGCGCTCCTCGTCCGAGACGGCGAGCTCGCGCAGCCGCCGGGCGTGCATGCGCGCGGTGTACTCGAAGAGCCGCCGGACGCCCCACAGTTGCTTACCGCTCTCGACATCCTTGAGCGCACTCCCCATGATGCCGGGCACGATGATCACGGCATCGTGCAGCAGCCGCTCGGGAATCCTCTGACCGCTCACGCTCCACGCCCCCCTCGAAGCCGCCGCCCCATACCGCTCCCCCTCGCGTCACTCCGTCGTGGTGGGCCACGAGGCTAGCAGAGGGGAATCGAAGGTCACCGTGGCTTGCGGCGCAGGCCACGAGCCCTTTGAAGCACGGCAGTTGCGTCCTTGCGCCCCTGTGCGCCCCCCCGTCGTGGAAGGGGGTGCGACGGAGGGCGCATCGGACCCCGCGGCGGCGAGCGACCCCTCGACCGCTCGTCGCCACTGCCGCGCCCGGTTCTCCGGCGCGCCGGCTTCTCAGTCCGCCTGCGCCGCCGCGGCGAGTGCGCGGATGGCGGTCAGATCGGCGTACAGGTTGTTGCCCGGGCACTCGGTCGGATAGCCGTCGCGGTGGCCGGAGATTCGGTTCAGGACGACCTTCTGGCCCTTCGCGAACTTCCCGTTGTCGACGGTCGAGGTCAGCTCGGCCGTGCCGGTGGCGCCGTAGCCGGCGAGGCCGAGCTTCCAGGCGGCCAGGCCAGCGACGGCCCGGAGGACGGGCTGCGGGGTGGGTACCTCGTTGTAGTTGCCGATGACGGCGACACCGGCGGTGTCCGTGTTGAGGCCGTAGGTCTGCGCGCCGACGATCGGCTCGTCGATGCCGCCCGCGCGGCCCTCGAAGACGGTGCCGCACTTGTCGACCAGGAAGTGGTAGCCGATGTCGTTCCAGCCCTGGCCCTGCACGTGGTAGAGGAAGATCGCGCGGATGATGTCCGCGGACTGCGCGCACGCGTAGTCGTTGGTGCCAGCCGTGTGGTGCGTGAACATCACCTTCGTGTCCGACGTGTACTTCGCCGGGCTCAGGACCAGCGACTCGTCCGCGCCCCACCCCGAGCGCGGGACGACGGCGGGCTCCGACGCGGCGGCCACGGTCACGGCCGCGCCCGCGTACGACGTCGTGGCGGCCGCGTCGCGCTCCGGGTCCACCAGCTCCACCCGCAGTCCGGTGGGCAGCTCCGACCCCGCCCCGTCCCGGCCCGTCACCCTGACCTGCACACCGTCGGACGGCCCCGTCCACAGCGGCTGCGTTCCCGCGCGCGACCCGGCGGCCTCGGTGTCCGTGCCGACCTCGGGCGTCCGCACATCGAGTTCCAGCTCGCGCCAGCCCGACCAGACACCGGTGACGATGTCGCGGGTACGGACCTGCGCCGTGCCGCGGAGCTCGGCCCGTGAGTCCGCCCAGGTGACGCCGACCATGCTGAACGGTGCCGTGCGCCGAGCCGGCAGTGCGCGCTGGGCGGGATCGGAGCCGTGCAGCGCGATGCTCCGGAGGTCGTGCGGGATGTGCGCCGCCGCCGGCACCGCCGGGGAGGTGACACCGAGGGCCGCGAGGGTCACGGCGGTCGCCGCCGCGACCCGGGCGGTGCGGCGGAGGAGGTGGGGGTTGTTCACGGGGCTCCTTCAGAGGCTGTGGGCGCTGCGGAGGTGGGGAGTTCACTGCTGCACGTGGTCCGGCCGAAGGCACCGGTGGCGGTGGCACGTTGGCCATGCGTGCCACCTGTGGCCAGGGGTCGGGGAAGCCCCGTTTCTTCCGCGCTTTCGGGCGCATTCGGCCCTGCCGGTTCTTTGGCCGTCGGTATGGCCGCGCTTTGCACACCATCAGATTCGACAAACGCCAGGCTAACGAAATAGGTGGGTATGGCGGCCTCAATCGCCTCGGGCGGGTCAGCAAAATACTCTGAATGCGTGAGCGATTGACGAGGCATCAGCTCTGCGACGAAGAATCCCTCCGCGGCCCGAGCTGCCCGTACGTTCCCTTGGGGCGAAACGTCTCGGGCGCGCGGAGGGAATTCCCGCATTCGAGACGTGCGAGGAATACGAGTCGGGCTCGTTCCGGGGAGTAGCCCGTCGCAAGAGTCCGGAACTTCGGCGCCCCCGGAATACGCCCGTACGGTCCCCGAGGCCATCCGGCGATCATGCGGGAGTTCCCCGGCGGGGGGCTCACAGCTCCTGATCGCCTCCGGTGCGGGCCGTGTAACGCCGTCGGGGCGCAGCCGGTCACGGTCGGGCAACAGGGGCTTCATAAGGTTGGCTGCCACGGGCCCGACCCGCGGGTTGTCGAGGCGGCTCCGCGCCGGGGCCGTCGATCGACGATCTGAGGGAGCGTTCCTGTGGCGGAGACGAAGGCTGCGAGCGAGAGGGTGCGGACGGTCTGCTCGTACTGCGGCGTCGGCTGCGGGATCGTGCTGGACATCGCCGAGGGCGCCGACGGCCGACGTACGGTCGCCAAGGCCTCCGGCGACAAGCAGCATCCGGCCAACGGCGGACGGCTGTGCACCAAGGGCGCGACCCACGCGGACATGCTGGCCGCTCCCGGCCGGCTGACCACGGCGCGGATCCGCGCCGACCGGGGCGCCGAGCCCGAGGCCGTGGACGTGGATGCGGCCGTCACCCGGACCGCCACGGCCCTTCGGGCGATCCTCGACGCACACGGCCCCGACGCACTCGCCCTCTACGTCTCCGGCCAGATGTCGCTGGAGGCGCAGTACCTGGCCAACAAGCTGGCCAAGGGGTTCATACGGACCAGCCGGATCGAGTCCAACTCCCGCCTGTGCATGGCGAGCGCCGGAACCGGCTACAAGCTGTCGCTGGGCGCCGACGGTCCGCCCGGCTCGTACGAGGACTTCGATCGGGCGGACGTCTTCCTCGTCATCGGCGCCAACATGGCCGACTGCCATCCGATCCTCTTCCTGAGGATGATGGACCGCGTCAAGTCCGCCGGAGCCAAGCTGATCGTGGTCGACCCCCGGCGCAACGCCACCGCGGACAAGGCCGACCTGTTCCTGCGGATCCGTCCGGGCACCGACCTCGCTCTGCTCAACGGCCTGCTGCACCTTCTGGTCGAAGGCGGCCGGACCGACCCGGACTTCATCGCCGAGTACACCGAGGGCTGGGAGGAGATGCCCGGCTTCCTCGCGGACTACCCGCCCGCGAAGGTCGCCGAGATCACCGGCATACCGGAGGCCGACATCCGGCGGGCCGCGCAGTGGATCGGCGCGGCCGGGGAGTGGACGAGCTGCTGGACCATGGGACTCAACCAGTCCACCCACGGAACCTGGAACACCAACGCCCTCGTCAACCTGCACCTGGCCACCGGCGCGATCTGCCGCCCCGGCAGCGGCCCGTTCTCCCTCACCGGCCAGCCGAACGCCATGGGCGGCCGCGAGATGGGTTACATGGGGCCGGGCCTGCCGGGACAGCGGTCGGTGCTGGTCGAGGAGGAACGCCGTTACGTCGAGGACCTCTGGGGAGTGCCGGAGGGCACCCTGCGCACCGAGGCCGGCCGCGGCACCGTCGAGATGTTCGAGCAGATGGCGGCCGGAGAGATCAAGGCATGCTGGATCATCTGCACGAACCCGGTCGCCTCGGTCGCCAACCGGCGCACCGTGATCGAGGCCCTGGAGTCGGCCGAACTGGTCATCACCCAGGACGTGTTCGCCGAGACCGAGACCAACGCGTACGCCGACATCTCGCTCCCCGCCACCCTCTGGGCGGAGTCCGACGGGGTGATGATCAACTCCGAGCGCAACCTCACCCTCGTCCAGGGCGCCGTCGATCCGCCCGGGCAGGCGCTGCCGGACTGGCAGCTCATCGCCCGTGTCGCCTGCGAGATGGGCTTCGCCGACGCGTTCACCTACGCGTCCGCGGAGGAGGTCTTCGAGGAGCTCCGGCGGGCCTGGAACCCCGCGACCGGATGGGATCTGCGCGGTGTCACCTACGAGCGGCTGCGCCGTGCTCCGGTGCAGTGGCCCGCGGCGACCGTGGACGGGCCGGACCGCAATCCGATCCGTTACGTGAACGACGGCGTCAGCCGGCCCCTGGTCGAGCGCCCGGACGGCAGCCGGCCCCGTCTGGTCTTCCCGACCGCGTCCGGGCGGGCGTCGTTCTTCGCCCGCCCGCACCTGCCCGCCGCCGAACTCCCGGACGACGACTACCCCTTCGTCCTCAACACCGGGCGTCTGCAGCACCAGTGGCACACCATGACCAGGACCGGAAGGATCGCGAAACTCAACAAGCTCGACCCCGGCCCCTTCGTCGAACTCCACCCTCAGGACGCCGGCGCACTCGGCATCGTGGACGGCGACGGCGTCGAGGTGGCCTCGCGGCGCGGCCGGGCGGTGCTGCCCGCGGTCGTCACCGACAGGGTCCGGCCCGGCGACTGCTTCGCGCCGTTCCACTGGAACGACCTGTTCGGCGAGTACCTCAGCGTCAACGCCGTCACCAACGACGCCGTCGATCCGCTCTCCTTCCAACCCGAGTTCAAGGCCTGCGCGGTGACCCTGACCAAGACGACGGCACCGCGCCCCGCGCCGGGCCCGGAAGCCGCCCGGCCGATCACCGGCGGTCGGCAGGACGCCGCGACCGAAGGGCATGCGCAAGGGGCCGTGACGACCCTGGCGCACACGGAGACGGCCTCGGCGGCGTCACCGCTCTCCGCCATCGCCGGTCTGCTCGGTCTGACCGACCTGACTCCTCCGGACCTCGCGGACCACGAGCGCCGCTACCTGGCCGGATTCCTGGCCGGAGTCGCCGCCGCCCCGCCCGGCACGGCCGTGCCGACGCTCCCCGCCGACGCCCCGTTCGAGCCGCCGAACGCCCTGTGGGTCGAGGGACTCCTGGCCGGAGTGTTCTCCCGGTCTCCGGGATCGTCGACGGTGCTGCCGGGGGATCAGGCGCCGACCACCACCGCGGGCGCGCGCACCCGGCGGACCGTCGTCCTGTGGGCGTCCCAGACGGGCAACGCGGAGGCGTACGCCACCACCATCGGCGGGCGCCTTGCCGACGCAGGCCGCCCGGTGGCCGTCCACAGCATGGCGGACCACGCTCCCGCGGCTCTGTCGTCCGGCACGGACGTGCTGGTGGTCACGAGCACGTTCGGAGACGGCGACGCCCCGGACAACGGGTCCGGCTTCTGGCAGGCCCTGAGCGCCGCCGACGCGGCACCCCTGCGGGACGTCCGGTACGCGGTGCTCGCCTTCGGCGACTCCGCCTACGACGACTTCTGCGGCCACGGCCGCCGCCTCGACGAGCGCCTCGCCGAGCTCGGAGCCGTACGCCTCCTGCCACGCGTCGACTGCGAGCCGGACTACGACGAGCCCGCCGGGCAGTGGCTCGACCGGGTGATCCACGCCCTCGCGACCCCCGCGGAGCCGGTGGTCGCGGCGTCGATCGCCGTCGTGGAGCGGGCGACGCCCGCGCCGCAGCCGAGCAAGGCCGACCCGTATCCCGCCCGGCTGTCCGGCAACCGGCTGCTCAGCCTGCCCGGAGCGGGCAAGGAGGTCCGCCGGTTCACCTTCGACCTGGGCGAGAGCGGGGTGGAGTACGAGGCGGGCGACGCCCTCGGCGTCTGGCCGGTCAACTGTCCTGAGCTGGTGGCGGAGTGGCTTGCCGTCACCGGTCTGTCCCCGGACGCCGAGGTCGTGCTGCCGGGCTCGGAGCCGATGCCGTTCGCGCAGGCCCTCCACCGCCATCTGGACATCACCCGCATCACGGCCGACCTGCTGCGGCTGGCCACCGAACGCACCGGCGACCGGGTGCTCAGGCAGTTGACGCGCCCGGACAACAAGGACGGCCTCGCGCGGTGGACGTGGGGTCGGCAGGCCGTCGACGTCATCGCCGAGTTCCCGGTCCGGCTCAGCGCCCAGGAGTGGACGGAACGGCTCAAGCGGCTGCAGCCGCGGCTCTACTCGATCTCCTCCAGCCCCCTCGCCGACCCGCGCGAGGTCGGCCTCACCGTCTCGGTGCTGCGCTACGAGGGGTTGTCGGGCCGGCGGCGCAAGGGAGTCGCGTCGACCTTCCTCGCCGATGCCGAACCCGGTGGCGAGGTACCCCTGTTCGTCCAGCGCTCGGCGCACTTCCGCCCGCCGGCGGACCCGGCCACGCCCGCGATCATGGTGGGCCCGGGCACCGGAATAGCCCCGTTCATGGGCTTCCTGGAACAGCGCCGGGCCCTCGGCCACCACGGCGCCAACTGGCTCTTCTTCGGCGAACAGCACCAGGCCACCGACTTCTACTACCGGCGGGAGCTGGCGGAGTTCCACCGGCAGGGCACGCTGAGCCGCCTCGATCTGGCCTTCTCCCGCGATCAGCGGGCCAAGATCTACGTCCAGGACAGGATGCGCGAGCACGGTGCCCACCTGTGGTCCTGGCTCCAGGACGGCGCTCACTTCTACGTCTGCGGCGACGCGAGCCGGATGGCCAAGGACGTCGACCGCGCCCTGCGCGAGATCGCCATCACCCAGGGCGGGCTGGGCGAGGACGAGGCCGCCGCGTATGTGAAGCAGCTCGCCGCCGACCAGCGCTACGGCCGTGACGTGTACTGACGGGGTCAGGTGCGGTCGATGTGCACGCTGGTCGACTTCACGCGGGCGGTGGCCTGCATGCCGACCTCGAGTCCCAGCTCCTCGACGGCCTCCCTGGTCAACAGGGACACCAGCCGGTGGGGACCCGCCTGGATCTCCACCTGCGCGGCGACGTCACCGAGCTTGACCGCGGTGACGATGCCGGGGAAGGCGTTGCGCGCCGAGGTGTACGAGGCGTCCTCGTCGCCGCTTCCGCCCTGGCCGACCTCGATGGAGAAGGCGGCCAGGTCGCGGCCGTCGATGAGACGGCGCCCGCTGTCGTCGCGATGGGTGGCGACCCGGCCGGCGTCGGCCCAGCGGCGGGCGGTGTCGGGGCTGACGCCGAGCAGACGCGCCGCCTGCCCGATGGTGTAGGACTGCATGGGCGCCACCCTAGGAGGCTTTGCCGGCGTCTGACGGATCCGAAGCCGAACCGTGCCCCGCACGTCGGCACGTGCGGGGGCGACAGCCGCGTCTCAGGACGTCGCGTCCGGTACGCGGCACGTGCCGATCCAGACGCTGGTGACGGCGCTGATGTACCGGGCGCCGCAGTGGTCGGACGGCACGACCAGCTGACAGCCCGCCTCGTCGAGCTCCGTCCCGTCCATGCGGGTGGCGAGCAGGATCGGGAGCGCCCCGAAATCGGTGTCGAACTCCGCCCACGCGAGCACGGCGTGGTGTCCGTCCCCGCCGGTGAACGCCACCAGGAACCTGGCGCGCTCCTTGCGGCGGCGGGGATCGAACGACGGCTCCACCGCTTCCAGCACCTCCCGCAGGAGCGGGCCGCGGAAGTGGTGCTCCTGCGGGCCGCTGGTCGCGCAGTCGAACGTCACCGTCGCCTCGTGCTGACCCCAGCGGCGCCGCAGGTCCGCGACGCTCAGGGTGAGCGGGCGGGCCACCTCCCCGTGGATGGTGAAGCGGCCCGTGCGGACGGGGTCGGTTCGGGGCGGCGCGGTGACGCTGCTCATGGGGCTCCCCTTCGGACGGTCGGTGCGGCGGCTGACGCCAGTGATACCCGTCCAGCTGTTGCGGAACCACACCTGCTCCCGAATCTGCCCGTATCGCCTCGCATTTGTGAGCAAGGTACGAAGAGCGCCTTGGGCTATTCCGTTCCATCGTCCGACGACGTGCACGGCGCAGCGCTCCGCGCCCGGTGACGGTCGAGTGCGCGCCAGACGCGGTCACGGGTGACGGGCAGCTCGGTGAACCGGATGCCGGTGGCGTCCCGCAGGGCGTTCGCGAACGCGGGTGCGACCGGGTTGAACGGGCTCTCGCTCATCGACTTGGCCCCGAGCGGGCCGATCGCGTCGGACGTCTCCATGAAGTGGACCTCCGTGCGGGGCACATCGGCGTACTGGGGGAGCCGGTAGCGACGGAAGGCGGCCGTCGTCACCTCGCCGCGCTCGTCCACCCGCACGGTCTCGAAGAGCGTCGCCCCGAGCGCCTGGGCGACGCCGCCCTCGACCTGGCCGCGGCACTGCATCGGGTTCATGACCTTGCCCGCGTCCGCCGCGTGGACGCTGCGCAGGATCCTCATCTCGCCGGTGTCCGGGTCGACGGCCAGCCGGAACCACTGCGCGTTGAAGGCGACCGAGCGCGGCGAGCCGCCCCAGTGCCCGTCTGCCGCCAGCTCCTCCAGCCTGCCCTTGTCGTAGGCGGCCTCGTACAGCTCCTTCAGGCTGACGATCCGGCCCGCGCAGTCGAGGGCCTCGGCCTCCAGCCTGCACAGGTGCCGCGCCACGCCCGTGTGCCGGGCCGCGAAGGTCCGCAGGCGCTCAGCGAGCGAGTCGGCCGCCAGCATCACGGCCTTGCCCGCCACCACCGTGCCGGCCGAGCCGAACGCGCCGGTGTCGTGGCGGACCACGTCCGTGTCCGACTGGCGGACCACGATCCGGTCGACCGTGGTGTTCAGCGCGCCCGCGGTGATCTGCTTGTGGACGGTGGTCGTGCCGTTGCCGAACTCCGCCGTGCCCACCGCGATGTCGTACGTGCCGTCGCGCAGCAGGCTGACCCGGGCATCGGCGAAGTGGCCGCCCGGCGGGCCGGTCGCGATCATCGCGACCGCCGTGCCCGTCCCGGTGAGCCAGCCCTCGGGGACGTCCTCGTGGCTGCGGTCCTCGGCGATCGCCTCGCGGACCACGTCCATGCACTGCTTCATCCCGTACGAGGCGATGAAGAGGTCCTCCTCGTGACCGATCGGGGTCACCATGGGGTCGCCGGCGCCGATGACGTTCTTCTCGCGCAGGACGAGCGGGTCCATGCCGAGCCGCACGGCGAGCTCGTCCATCACCGATTCGAGGGCGAAGAGGACCTGTCCCAGGCCGTAGCCGCGGAACGCGCCCGCCGGTACGCCATTGGTGTAGACGGAGTACGCCTCCACCTCCTTGTTCGGCGCCTTGTAGACGGCGAAGGACTCGCCGACGCTGTGGAACATGACGGCCGGGCCGTGGTTGCCGTAGGCGCCGGTGTTCGAAAGCACGCGGATGCGCAGCGCGGTGAGGGTGCCGTCGGCCTTGGCGCCCACCTTGATGGTGATCTTGAAGGGGTGGCGGGTGGTGGCACCGTGGAACTGCTCGGCCCGGGTGAACTCGAGTTTCACCGGGCGCCGCAGCTTCAGCGCGGCGAGGACCACGATGTCCTCGGTGAGCATCTCCTGCTTGCCGCCGAACCCGCCGCCCACGCGGCCCGCGACGACGCGGACCTCGTCCTCGTTCAGGTCGTAGAGGGCGCACAGCGCCCGCCGGGTCAGGAAAGGCGCCTGCGTGGAGGAGCGGACGGTGATGCGCTCGCCCTCGCCGTCCTCCTTGGGCTCGAAGTACGCGACGCTGCCGTGGGTCTCCAGGCTGGCGTGCTGCACGCGCTGGGTCAGATACGTCTCCTCGTAGAGGACGTCGGCCTCCGCGTAGCCCTCCGCCATGTTCCCGATCGTGCCGTGCACCTCGCCGCACACGTTGCTCTCGGGACGGGCGATCCGCGACTCCGGGCCCTTGGCGTGGATGACCGGGGCGCCCGGGAGCATGGCCTCCTCCGGGTCGATGACGTACGGCAGTTCCTCGTACGTGACGACCACCCGGCGGCAGCCCTCCTCGGCCGCCTGCTCGCTGTCGGCGACGACGGCCGCCACGCGCTGGCCGACGAAGCGGACGACATCGTCCAGGACGCGGGTGTCCTCCGGGTCCTCGGTCGGGTGCTCGTGACGGGCGGAGGAGTACAGCCGGTCGGGGGCGTCGTGGTGGGTGAGGACGGCCTGCACGCCCGGGACCCGGAGCGCCTCGGAGGTGTCGATGGAGACGATCCGGGCGTGCGGGTGCGGGGAGCGCAGCAGCTTCATGTGGAGCAGCCCGGGCACCTCGACGTCGAAGGTGTAGCGGGCGGTGCCGGTCACCACCTGGGGGCCGGCCGGTGCGCCGAGGCTCCTGCCCACGGCCTTTCCCGCACAGGGGCGTTCGGTGTGCTTCACCCCGCGTACGGCGTCCTCGATGGCGCGGTAGCCGGTGCAGCGGCAGACGTTGCCCTTGAAGGCGCGCGGCAGGTCGTCGAGCTTGCCGTCGTCGTGCTCGGTGCCCTCCTCGGCCTGGAGGGCGGCGGTGGTCATCAGGAAGCCGGCGGTGCAGAAGCCGCACTGGAAGCCCTGGGCGTCGAGGAACCGCTGCTGCACCGGGTGGAGTTCGCCGCCCTCCTCGGCGAGGCCCTCGACGGTGGTGACCGACCGGCCCTCGGCCCGTACCGCCGGATAGACGCAGCTGTGTACGGGCTCGCCGTCCACATGCACGGTGCAGGCGCCGCAGTCCCCGGCGTCGCAGCCCTTCTTCACCCCGAACCAGCCGCGCTCGCGCAGATACGTACGCAGGCACTGGCCGGCGCGCGGCTCGTCGTCGAAGGGTTCCTGGTTGACCTGGACACGGAAGCTCATCGTGCCGACTCCTGGGTGAGTTCGCGGCGGATCTCCTCCGCGAAGCGAAGGGCCATGTGCCGCCGCCACTCGGGCAGCCCGTGGATGTCGTCGAACCATTCCTGATCGGCGACGGCCGAGTCGATCGAACTCCGGAGGGCCTGCGCGGTCGGGGGGAGCGGAAACCAGAAGCGGAACGGCCTGGTCGTGGCGGCGGTGACGGTGACGGCCAGCGATCCGTCCCGTGGGTCGAGCGTGCCGATGACCAGCGCTCCGGAGCGCCCAAGCCCGTAGAGCGACGCCTGGCGGAACGCCGTCCGGCAGTTCAGGGCGTCGGCCGGAATCGTGATCGACCGCAGCAGTTCGCCCTCGGCGAGGTCCTTGCGCCCGGCGCCCGTGACGAAGTCCGTCACCTTACTGCGGCGCAGTGAACCGCCCTGGCCCAGCAGCAGGCATTCGCCGTCGAGTCCCGCCGTCAGCGAGATCATCGGCCCGGCCGGCAGGCCGTTGCACAGGTTGCCGCCGACCGTCGCCATGTTCCAGATCTTGAACGAGGCGAGAAACGCCCGGCATGACTGCTCGACGAGGAATGCCGCGGGGGCCGGGAGCGTACGGGCGTACCGGTACAGCCGTGCGACCGTGCAGGTGGCCGCTATCTCCAAGGACCCGTCCGGATGCCGTACGAGCGGTTCCCAGCCCATGCGGCTCAGGTCGATCAGCCGGCGGATGTGCGGCTGCGGCTCCGAGAAGAGATAGGTACCGCCGCCGAGCCAGGCGTCCCCCGGCCGCCAGGTCTCGCGACGGCGAGCGTCGCGTACGTCGAGCACCGTGTTCAGATCCATGTCTCCCCATGCCCTTTCGGCCACTTGCTTCCCGCCAGTGAAACCCGCGCGGTGGGGCGTAAACGACTGGTTGCGCACACGGAAAGCACCATCCGGACACGCCGGGGATTGGTTGATCAACCAAGAGGCATTTTCCTGAATCGCCTTAGCATTTACGATGCAGGAACACATTCTCGCCTTGTGAATGTGAGGTACTCGGATCGACCTGGTTCGCGCAGGGAGGCAGCGCATGCATGTCGGACACCTCCTCCAACTGGACAGCCTTCGCCTCGCCCTGGTCTGGGGCGACGAGGGCCTTCTCGGTCACGAGATCAGCGGAGTGACAGCCACCGACCTGGAGGACCCCACCCGCTTCCTCCAGCCGGGCGAGATCGTCCTGAGCGGGCTCGTGTGGTGGAACCAGGACGACAGCCGCGCCAGGACCGACCGGTTCGTCGCCGCACTGCGCTCCGCCGGCGCCGCCGCGCTGCTGGCCGGCGAGGAGACGCACGGCACGGTCCCCGCCGATCTCGTCGCCGCCTGCGAGGCGCACCGGATCCCGCTGCTCGCGGTGCCGTCGCGGACGACCTTCCGGGCCGTGACCGAGGCCGTGTACCTGCGGCAGTGGGGCGATCTCAGCCGCCGCCCCACCCTCCACCACGCCCTTCCGGAGAACGTGCGCAACGACCTGAGCCGCGTGCTCGAACGAGGGCCCACACCGGCGGAGCTCCTGGACCGCGCCTTCGCGCACCTCGGAACACCCCCCTGCCATCTGCTGACCAGCAGTGGCCGCACCGTCGCGCGGACCGCCTCCGCCCCCGAACTGACGGCCCACCAGGCCGCGAGCAGCCTCCACGACACGACGGGCACGACCCTGCGGGCCGGGACGGGCGGCACTCCGTACGACGCCTGGCACCTCTACCTCCCGGCTCCCGCCGAGACCCCGCCGCGCGTCCTGCACGAGATCGCCGAGGTCATGGCCCAGTACCGGGACCACCACGACCGCCGGCAGAGGGCGCGGCGAGAGACGGCCGACGCGCTCGTCCGTCTGATCGACACGCCCGCACCCGACACCACCGCCGTGGACGGCGCACTGCGCACCTGCGGCCTTCCGTCCCGGGACACGCGGTACCGCGTACTGGTCGCCTCGACCGACGACGCCGACGGCGGCGCGACCGCGGCCGACGCGCTCACCGAGGCACTGAGCCACCTTCCTTCCGCCTTCGCGGTCGGTACGGGCCGCGGTGGCGAAGCCATTGGTGTCCTCGAAGCCACCGCGGACGACGGGACCAGCGGCCGACTGGCGGAGATCTGGCCCCTCCTCGCCGCCTGCCATCCGCAGGGGGCGGTCGCGCCGCGCGTCGGCGTCAGCGCGCCCGTACCGCACGCCGACGGTCTGCGGCGAGCCCTCGACCAGGCACGCTACGCCTCCGCCGCCGCCGGGTCCGGAGCCGAGGGGCGGACGCGGGTCAGGGGCATGGAGGAACTGTCCACCGTCGAAGCGCTGTTGGCCGGGGTCCCCGCGGATGTCAAAGCCGTGTACACCACCACGACCCTGGGCCCGCTTCTGGACAGCACCAGCGCCTCCCACCGCGTCCTCCTGGAGACCCTGGAGGTGTTCCTCGGCCTCAACTGCTCCTGGGCGCGGACGGCCGAGACCCTCAACGTGCACGTGAACACGGTCCACTACCGGATCCAGCGCATCGAGGCCCTCACCGGACGGGACCTCTCACGCCTCGACCACAAACTCGATCTCCGTGCGGCGCTCCTGTGCCGCCGACCGCCGGTGTCGGGCGAGGTCCAGCGCGCGCGGTGAGAACGGCTCAGCCCGCGGCGGGTGTCAGGGACGGGTCGGAGAAGAACTCCGAGGGAGAGGTCACCCCGGCGACAACCCGGGCAAAGCCGTCCATGGTCTCCTGCCGCCCGGCGATGGCGCCGAACATCCGCTGCATCTCCGGAGTCGGCGGCTCGAGGCGGGCGAAGTCGGCGGTGAACTCGTACATCTCGCGGACGCGGCCGTCGCGGGCCTCCTGGTAGTCCCGCATGGCCTCCTCGAAGGGGCGCTGTCCGGTGAGGGCCTCGTCGACGGCCCGGGCGCACAGTTCCGCGTCCTGGAAGGCGTCCTGGATGCCCTGAGCGGTGATGAAGTCCTTGAGGTAGCCGGCGTCCCCCACCAGGGCCCAGCCCGGTCCGTACGGTGTGCGGAAGTAGTTCGGGACCGCGGTCCCGACGAAGCGTTCCACTCGGGTGGCCGACGCGATCCGTTCGGCCAGGGAGGGCGCCAGGGCGACGGTGGCCAGGTACTCGCCCTCGGAGTCGGTCCGGTTCGCCTCGAATTCGCTCATGGGCCAGCCGCAGATGAGCAGGGTCAGGCCGTCGTGGGTGGGCCAGCCGGCGAACCCTCGGTTGGGCCGCAGGAACGCCTCGAACCTGTCGAAGCCGAGCCCCGACCAGTAGGTGTAGTAGCTGGCCTGCAGCTTCGGCTTCTCGGCGTACGAGGCGGCTCCGACGCTGCGCGCGACGAGCGAGTGGGCGCCGTCCGCGCCGATCACCAGCCGGGCGTGCTCCGTCACCCGGGGGCTGTCGTGTTCGCGTCCCCGGATCCCGGTCACGGTGTCGTCCGCGCTTTCGCCCCCGTTCACCAGTTCCTCGACGGAGAACCCCTCGCGTAGCTCGGCGCCCGCCTCCACGGCGGCATCCACGAGGATCTTGTCCAGGACCGTGCGGCGCGGCGCGTACGAGCCGGAGAACCCGTACCCGGCCGGGGAACCGGCCAGGGTGAGCGGCCCGAGGTCGAAGGAGTACGTGGTGATCATCGGCAGGTCGCCGGCGGTCACCCGGCCCAGCAGGCCCCAGCGGTCCAGCGCCGCCAGGCCCGGCGGATGGATCAGATGCGTGGAGACGGTGTCGCTCGGGAAATGGGCCCGGTCCAGCAGGAGGACCCGGTGGCCCCGTCGTGCCAGCAGCATCGCGGTCGGCGCACCGGCGCAGCGCGCTCCGACCACGATGGCGTCGTAGGTCTTCTCGGGCATGGCGTCACCTGACGGTCGCTGTACTTCCACGCTATCCCCGCGCCCCGTCCGGCGCGTCCGGAAGGCGGCGGGCCACGGACGCGGCCGCGCGCAACGCCGGACGGCTGACGGGTGCGCCCGCGGGCGACCCTCAGCTCCCTGAGCACCCTCTCCCCACGCCGCTTCCACACTGCTCGCCGACCGGCTCGCCGGCGGGGAGATCCACGACGACCTCGCCGCGGTAGGGCGGGAGCGGCCGCGGTTCGCTCCCTCACTCCTCAAGGCTCCGACACTGCGCGTTGTCCGGGTGGTCGATCGGATCGCGGATCATCTCAACACCCGCGCGGGCTAAGGTCCGACGAGAACTGTGTGACGTCGCCCCCGGGCAACGGAACTTTCGGAGAAAGCGAGACACGGGCATGAACGTCAGCGCGCACATGGAAGCCGTCTACACGGAAGTCTGCCGGCGTAACCCCGGCGAGGCGGAGTTCCACCAGGCGGCGGCCGAGGTCCTCGACTCCCTGGCACCGGCGGTCGAGCGGCACCCCGAGTACGTCGACACCGGGCTCCTGGAAAGGCTCTGCGAGCCGGAGCGGCAGCTCATCTTCCGCGTTCCCTGGGTCGACGACCAGGGCGCCGTGCACGTGAACCGAGGCTTCCGGGTGGAGTTCAACAGCGCCCTCGGGCCGTACAAGGGAGGGCTGCGCTTCCACCCGAGCGTCAACCTCGGCATCGTGAAGTTCCTCGGATTCGAGCAGATCTTCAAGAACGCGCTGACCGGGATGGCGATCGGCGGCGGCAAGGGCGGCTCCGACTTCGACCCCAAGGCCCGCTCGGACGCCGAGATCATGCGGTTCTGCCAGTCCTTCATGACCGAACTCCACCGCCACCTGGGCGAGCACACCGACGTTCCCGCCGGAGACATCGGCGTGGGCGGGCGGGAGATCGGCTACCTCTTCGGCCAGTACAAGCGGATCACCAACCGCTACGAGTCCGGCGTCCTCACCGGCAAGCCGGTCGGCTGGGGCGGCTCTCACGTCCGCACCGAGGCCACCGGCTACGGCGCGGTCTACTTCGCCCAGGAGATGCTCGCCACGCGCGGCCACGGCTTCGACGGGCGCCGGGTCGTGGTCTCCGGATCCGGGAACGTGGCCGTGTACGCGGCGGAGAAGGTGCGGGCTCTGGGCGGCCGGGTGGTGGCCTGCAGCGACTCCTCCGGATACCTCGTCGACGAGGAAGGCATCGACCTGGAGCTGCTCAAGGACGTCAAGGAGGTGCGCCGCGCCCGGATCTCCGCCTACGCGGAGGCGAAGCCGACCGCGCGGTTCTCGGCCCGCGGCACGGTGTACGACGTGCCGTGCGACATCGCCCTGCCCTGCGCGACCCAGAACGAGCTGGGCCGTGACGACGCCGTGGCCCTGGTCAAGAACGGGGTGCTCGCCGTCGCCGAGGGCGCGAACATGCCCTGTACCCCCGAGGCGGTGAAGGTGTTCCGCGAGGCCGGGGTCCTCTTCGGCCCCGGGAAGGCCGCGAACGCGGGCGGCGTGGCCACCTCGGCGCTCGAGATGCAGCAGAACGCGGCCCGCGACAGCTGGACCTTCGAGCAGACCGAGTCCCGGCTCGCCATGGTCATGCGCGACGTCCACACCCAGTGCCGCGCCACCGCCGAGGCGTACGGCGGCAACTCCGAGGACTACGTGCTCGGCGCCAATGTGGCCGGGTTCCTGAGGGTGGCTCAGGCCATGACCGCCCAGGGCATCATCTGACGGCAGCGGCCTCCGGGCAGTCCGCCCTTGAGACGCTTCTGAGACAGTCCGCCTGCGTGCGCCGCACCGGCGCGCGCAGGCGGGCCGTCACACGAGGTCCCCGGTGCTCTCCTTCGCGGGGAGGGCCTGTTCCGCCCAGATGACCTTTCCCTCGCGGTTGTGCCGCGCGCCCCAGCGCTCCGTGAGCTGGGCGACCAGCAGCAGGCCGCGCCCGCCCTCGTCGAAGGTCCGGGCACGGCGCAGGTGCGGAGCGGTGCTGCTGGCGTCGGATACCTCGCAGGTGAGCGTGGACTGGAGGATCAGCCGCAGCTTGACGGGGCCCTTGCCGTAGCGGATCGCGTTGGTCACCAGTTCGCTGACGACGAGTTCCGTGACGAAGGACAGCTCGTCCAGCCCCCACGCGGTCAGCTTCTCGGCTGCGAAGCCGCGGGCCTCGGCGACGGCCGCGGGGTCGGGCGGGATGTCCAGCGTGGCCACCTGGCCGGGGTCGAGCGCCCGCGTTCGCGCCACCAGAAGGGCGACGTCGTCGGAAGGGTGGCTGGGCAACAGCGCGGCCAGTACACGGTCGCAGATCTCGTCCGGCGACTCCGGCGACTCCACGGACTCCGCCGACTTCGACGCCGACTCCGACGCCTCGGCGAGGATGTCGCACAGCATCGTGCGCGCGGTGTCCACGTCACGCGTACGGCTCGCGATGAGGCCGTCGGTGTACAGAGCCAGAAGACTGCCCTCCGGCAGTTCGAACTGGGTGGTTTCGAAGGGGAGTCCGCCCAGGCCGAGGGGCGGACCGATCGGCATGTCCGGGAAGGCGACGGCGCGGGAGGCCGGGGCCTCGGCGCCGGAGGTCGGGGGAGTCACCACGGCCGGTAGCACATGTCCGGCGCTGGCCAGGGAGCACAGCCGCGAGACGGGGTCGTAGACCGCGTACAGGCAGGTGGCGCTGGTCTCGCCCGCCTCCTGCGCCTCCTCGCGCTGAAGCCGGATGACCACGTCGTCCAGATGCGTGAGCAGTTCGTCGGGCATCAGATCGATGTCGGCGAAGGCGCGGACGGCCGTGCGCAGGCGGCCCATGGTGGCGGCGGCGTGGAGGCCGCGGCCGACGACATCGCCCACGACGAGGGCGACGCGGGCTCCGGACAGCGGAATGACGTCGTACCAGTCACCGCCCACACCCGCGCGGGATCCGCTGGGCAGGTAGCGGGAGGCCGTCTCCACGGCCGACTGTTCCACCGCGCGCTGCGGCAGCAGGCTGCGCTGGAGGGTGAGGGCGGTCGAACGCTCGTGGGTGTACCGGCGGGCGTTGTCGATGTACACCGCCGCCCTGGAGGCGATCTCCTGAGCCAGGAGGAGATCGTCGTCGTCGAAGGGGGCCACGGTGCGATGGCGGAAGAACTCGGCGAGGCCCAGGGTGTGTCCCCGCGCGTGCAGGGGCACCAGCAGCACCGAGTGGAAGCCATGGACGCGCAGGGCGTCTCTCTGGTCCTCGGACGGTGCCAGCCACACGGGGACGTCGGAGGCGGCGATGCGGTGCAGGAGGGACTGCCTGTCGGCCAGCGCGCGCGCCGGGTGCGATCCCGGCGGGTAGGTGTGCCGGTCACCTGTGGCGACAGCGGAGTCCGGGCAGCCGTCGAGGACGGACCGCTGGGCGATGCGGCACAGCACCGGAGCGTCCGGTGACGGATACGCGGACTCGTCGCGGAGGACGGAGTCGAGGAGGTCCACGGCGACGAGGTCGGCGAAGCCCTCGGTACCGACGTCCGCCAGTTCCTGACAGGTACGGGCGGTGTCGAGCGTGGTCCCGATCCGCGTGCTCGCCTCGTTGGTCAGGATGAGCCGGCGCTGGAGCAGCCGGTCGTGCTCTGCCTGGTAGGCGGCGACGACTTGCTCGGAGCCTTGGTCGACGTACTCGAAACCCATCGACATCAGTCTGGTCCAGGCGGCGTTGATCAGCTCCCAGTCGTCGGTGAGACGGGTGGCCGTCTCCTGCGCCAGCTGCAACAGGGCGACGTGGCCGAGCCGGTAGGCGCGCAGGAGCTTGCTGACCGGTACCCCGCTCCGGGCGAACCTGCCGGCGACCTCCAGGGCAGCGGAAGGTGTCCTGGCCCGGGCCACGTCGAGGCCGTTCTCCAGGACATCCAGAAACATGGTGACGTGCCCGGTCGTTTCCTCCAGGGCCACGGAGGCGACGTCCTCGTACTCCCACAGCTCGGGAAGCTCGCTGCGTATCCGTCGCAGCAGCACGTCGGCCGACTGGTTCGCCCGTGGCCTGAGCTCCTGAGCCAGACGACGAAGAAATACATCGACATCTGTCGCCATACCGGAAACGTACCGAAGGACCGGGGCCCCCGCCCCTCAGAGGACCCTGACAGTTCCGCCGCGAAAGCTTTCCGAACACGAACTCGATGCGGGATCGAATCTCGCTGACGCGGCCTGTGGCGACGACGACCTGAGCGAACCCCGCCCCGCGCAGCCGGGCCGGGCGTGGAGGCGGCCGCTCGGGGGTGTGGCCGGCCCCGCGTCGGCGTGCTCGTACGGGTCGGCGGGACATCCGCCGTACGCTGCGGCTGTCCGAGGGCCCCTTCGAAAGCGCGGATGCTCTTGCTTGCCGTCACCATCATCGCGGGCATTCTCTTCACCTGGTGCGTCCTGTCGCACCGGCTCGCGCGATGGAGCATCACCGCACCGATCGCCATGATGGTGGCGGGCATCGCCCTCACCAGCGGCTCGGACCCGCCGCTCGTCTTCGACTTCGGCGACATGGAGGGCTTCGAGCATGCGGTGGAGGTCGTCCTCGCCCTCCTGCTCTTCGTGGACGCGACCGAGGTTCCCGAGGGAGTCATCCGCCGGGAGAGGAACGTCGTCGCCCGCCTCCTGGGCGGCGCGCTGCCGCTCACCCTGGCCGCCGCCTTCCTGACCGCGCTCGCCTTCTTCCCCGACCAGCCCGGATGGGTGCTCGCGGCGCTGGCGACCGTCGTCGTCCCGCTCGACCTGGCGCCCACCGCGGCCGTGGTGCGGGACAAGCGCATCCCGGCACGCCTGCGGGAAGTCCTCAACGTCGAAGGCGGCTTGAACGACGGAATCGTCTCCCCGGTGTTCCTGCTCTGCGTCGCCGCCGCCGTCGAGTCCCACACGGAGAGCGACGACTACGCCGAGGCCGTCCTCGACGCCGTCGGGGCGGCGGGCTGGGCCGTCGGGGCCGGCTCGCTCGTCGGCTATCTGGCCGGGTGGCTGCTGCGCCGGTCCTGGGCCAGGGGCTGGACGCAGCCTGCCGCGACGAGGCTCGCGGTGCTGAGCGTGCCCGTCGCCGCGTACACCCTCTCCTCGTTCCTGGACGGCAACGGCTTCGTCGCCTCCTTCGTCGCAGGGGTCTGCATCGCACCCGTGATGCGGCATCTGCCGAAGGACGCGGTGGTGATGACCGACGACCTGGTCACCCTGCTGACGCTCGCCCTGTGGTTCCTCTTCGGCCAGATCGTCAACGACGAGTTCTGGGACGGCTTCCACCTCTCCGTCATCCTCTACGCCCTCCTCGCCGTCACCCTGGTGCGCACGGTGCCGGTGATGCTCGCGCTGATCGGAACGGATCTGTCCCCGACCGACCGGCTCTTCCTGGGGTGGATGGGGCCCAGAGGTGTGACCTCGGTGGTCTTCGGCCTCCTCGCCGCGATCCAGCTGCCCGCCGCCGGAGGCGGTGACTTCATCTCCCGGGTGATGGTGATCACCGTCATGGTCAGCATCGTGCTGCACGGCGTGAGCGCCGAGCCCATCGGCCGCCTCTACGCCCGCCGGCGCGCCAGGCCCCAGGGGTGAAGTCCCCTCTTCGGGAACCCACGGCCGTCGTGGAGCGTCACACAGGGCGAGGGCGATCATCGCCGACGCATGCACCACTCACGGAAGAGAGCCGCCCATGCAGTCGAGTGAAGACACCACCTTCGAGACCAGCCTCCCCGACGGCCGGCGCATGACGCTGTCCCTGCCCCCGCTCGACGCCCCCGGGGCCACGGGGGGCGTCGACGGCCTGCGTCCCGTCCGTGCCATGTACGAGGGGCGCGGCGAGGAGCCGCACGACCTCCCTCCCGTCCCGGACCTGCGTGCGCTGAACCTCGCGGTCCTCGGCATGGGAGCCTGAGCCCGCTCGCGGACATGGCTCCCATGCGGGGGAGCAGTCGCTACTTCCAGATCTCGGCGACCCATTCGGGGTGGTCGACGAACGGGTTCCGGTTCTTCTGGATGCCGAAGATCTTGTCGTTGCGGGACTTCTCGAACGCGTCCGGCGGGTCCGTGTCGTTCCACTGCTTGAGGACCGGGAGGCGGCCCATCGCCGGCGCGGAGCCGTTGTCGACCTGATCGTTGGGTTCGAGGTCGGGGAAGCCGTCGCCACCGTCGTAGCGCACGGCCATGTAGAGGATCATGCGGGCGACATCGCCCTTGACCTCGTCCCGGGGTTCGAACGAATCACCGTCGGAGAGGCTGCCGGGGGCCTCGTCGACCGGGGCGCCCCCGTTGTCGAAGTCGAGGTTTCCCCTGGTCGAGTTGACGGTGACGTCCTCGGGGCGCAGGTGGTGAATGTCGGTGCCCGGGCCTGTGGACGTGCCGAAGTCGCCGTGCGACTTGGCCCAGACGTGCTCGCGGTTCCAGTCGTTCGCGTCGCCGCCGTTGGTGTCCTTGGCCTGCGAGCGCCCGGAGTAGAGCAGGACGACGTTGTCCGGGTTCTCCGGGTCCTCGTCGGTCGTCTTCAGCGCGTCCCAGACCTCGCCGTAGGAGAGTTTGGTCTGCTCGCTGATGATCGTGTGGAGGGCGTTCTTCAGCTCGGCGCCGGTCTTGCCGAGCGCTCCTTCGTAGTACGTGTCGTCCAGCGGCGCGGTCGCCGGGGCGGACGGGCCGGCGCCGGACGGGGAGGGCTGGGCGCCGGAGGCGTAGGCCGCGGTGGAGACGGCGACCGCGGCGATCGCGGCGATGCTCAGGACGGGACGCCGCCAAGGGCGCTGCCTGTGGTGAGCGGACATGTGTGGGGGGTGTCCTCTCGCTCGGCGGGCACGGCGCCTCGTTCCGGCGATCGGCAGGCCCGGACGTGGTGCCCGACAGACGGATCACGGTGGGTGGTTCAGCGAGAGCTTGGCATGTCCCGACCATCAACGCGTGGACACGGCGCACCCGTCCTGTGATGACACCGTGGAGAGCGTCGGCTTCGCGCGGAGTGTCCGGTGCCGCGCCGAGGGCGGGGTGCTCGACCGTGAAACCCGATCGGGCACCCCGCCGTTCGGGCCCTCGGCTACGGGGCGTCCACCAGGATCCGGCCGTCGGTGCGGACGAGGGAGGCGGCGCCGTTGGCGTACGCGGACTCCACCCGGGACCGCTCGGTCGCGTTCGGGACCGCGTTCACACAGCTCGTACCGGCGCTCGAACCCGACATCAGCTGTGAGCACGGGCCGGGCTTGGTGTCGGGCAGGCCCAGGCTGTGGCCGAGTTCATGGGCGGCTATGCGGGTCTTGTCGTACCCCTGGGCCACCGCCTGGCTCCCGAGTTCGACGCGGACCTGCCTGCCCGGGCGGACGGGACCGAGCGTGGCCTGCGGCCATCCGGTGGTGGCCACGATGACGATCTCGGCGCGGGTGCCCGGTGCGGCCTCGACGAGCCTCACGTTGGCCACGTTCGCGTTCCATGAGGCGACTCCGGCGGTGATCGCCGCCTCCCAGCCGCCGGCCCGGCTGTCGTCGTAACGAAGTGTCACCACCGCCGACGCCCTCGCCGTCGACGGTGTCGGGGTGGGCGCGGCGGTCGCCGCCGTCGCCGTGGCCAGGATGACGGCCGCGGCGGTGGTTCCCGCCTTCAGCCATGTGCAGAGCGGCATTGCTGCTCCTTCACTCGTGGGGGCTCGGAACCGTCGCGGAACCGAGAGTGCGGGAAGAGCGGCGCTGGTGACTGGTCGACCGGGGTGGTCGGTTGCCGATCCTCCCGGGGCCCTCCGAAGGTATGCCCTCACACCCTCATCCGTCATGCACCTGTCATTCCTGATTGCTCGTCAACTCTCGTGCGGAACTCGGCGGTTCGATCCCCGTGTCGTGGTGGAGTCGCGAACCTCTCGCGTGTTACTTGACGGTAAGGAATGATGGTCGACGACCATTCACACGGCCGGGGCTGAGGTAGCGGTGACGACTTTCGACGAACGAACGACGGTGCACGCCTTCCGGGACGACGCCCTGGGGGAGCACGACGCCGTCGGCCTCGCCTCGGCGATCAGGCGCGGCGAGGTCAGCGCCGCCGAGGTCGCGCGGGACGCGGCCGAGCGGGTGCGGGCGGTCGAGGCCCGGCTCCACGCGGTCCAGGTGCACGTCGACCCTCCGGCGCACACGGCCGGCGCGGGCGGTGTCTTCGCCGGGGTGCCGACCTTCGTCAAGGACAACACCGACCACCAGGGACTGCCCACCGGTCACGGCAGCGCGGCCTTCGTCCCGCGGGCCGCCCGACGGCATGCGCCCTTCGCCCGGCAGTTCCTGAGCAGCGGGGTCACGGTGCTGGGCAAGACCCGGCTGCCCGAGTTCGGGTTCAGCCCGACCACGGAGTACGAGGGCGCCGAGCCCGTTCGCAACCCCTGGAACACGGGCTACTCGTCGGGCGGTTCGTCCGGCGGAAGCGCCGCGCTCGTCGCGGCCGGGGCGGTACCGATCGCGCATGCCAACGACGGCGGCGGCTCGATCCGGATCCCCGCCGCGTGCTGCGGACTCGTCGGACTCAAGCCGACCCGCGGCCGGGTCGTGGCGAACGCCCAGAGCCGTCAACTGCCGCTGGACCTCGTCTCCGACGGCGTCGTGAGCCGCTCCGTGCGGGACACCGCCGCGTTCCTCGCCGCCGCGGAGAGCCACTGGCGCAACCCGAAGCTGCCTCCCCTGGGCCTGGTCGAGGGCCCCTCCGGGCGGCGTCTGCGGATCGGCTTCCTGCTCGACTCGCCGAACGGTGTCCAGGCCGACACCGCCACCCGGGCGGCCGTCACGGAGACCGTGGCCACCCTCGAACGGCTCGGCCACACCGTGGAGCCGGTGGAGCTGGCCCTCGACCCCAGCTTCACCGAAGACTTCCTCACCTACTGGGGGATGCTGTCGTTCCTCCTCGGCGTCACCGGCCGGACCCTCGGCACGGACTTCGACCGGCGCCGCATGGACGGCCTCAGCCAGGGCCTGCGCGAGGCGTACCTCGAACGCTGGCAGAGCACTCCGGGCGTGCTGCGGAGGCTGAAGCGGACGGTGCGGGCGTACGCGGGGGCCTTCCGCGGTCTCGACCTCATCCTCTCTCCCGTGCTCGCCCACACCACACCGGCCATCGGCCACCTCAGCCCGACCGTTCCGTACGCGACGCTGATCGAACGGATCCTCGCGTACGTCGCCTTCACACCGGTCAACAACGTCGTCGGCACACCGTCGATCTCGCTGCCCGCCGCGAGCGCCACGGAGGACGGACTGCCCATCGGCGTCATGTTCTCCGGACGCCCCGGCGGTGAACGGACGCTGCTGGAGATCGCGTTCGCGCTGGAGGCGGAGCAGCCCTTCCGGCGTATTCAGGACGTCTGAGGGCACGTTCCCGACAACGCCCCGCGGGTCTGGCGGGCTGCGGCGGGGCGGCGGCGTCGAGGGCGGAGGGGTGCCGGTGATCGCCGCCGATGCCCAGGCGCGATCGGTCGCTCCCGCCTCCGGCATCGAGCCCCAGGTCAGCACGGTCGATCGACCTCGTGCAGATGGAGCCCGAGGCCGGATACGCGAGGACATTGCGTCCATTCGGCTGGTGGATGCGACGCACGTGGCCCCACCCGTTTTCCGGTCCGCTAGCGTCGGTCGTGACGCAGCTCACAGAAGTGACGGCTGTTCCGCTTTCCGGCTTTGCGAGGCGTGCTTCCATGACCCTGTCCATTCGCAACCAGCTCCCCGGCACCGTCACGTCCGTCACCGCCGGTGAGGCCATGGCGTCGGTGAAGGTGCGCCTGGCGGGCGGCCAGGACATCACCGCCGCCATCACCGCCGACGCCGTCAAGGAGCTGGGCCTGGCCGCGGGCTCCGCGGTCAAGGCGCTGGTGAAGTCGACCGAGGTCGCCCTCGCGACCGGCCCCGTCGACGGCATCTCCATCCGCAACCAGCTCGCGGGCACCGTCACCGACGTGTCGACCGGCGGCGCCATGGGCTCGGTGAAGGTCACCGTCGAAGGCGGCGACCTGACCGCCGCGATCACCAAGGACGCCGTCGAGGACCTCGGCCTGAGTGGGGGCAGCTCGGTCGTCGCGTTGATCAAGTCGACCGAGATCTCCCTCGCCTCCGCCTGATCACCCTCCGCGGCACAGCCGAGGGCCGGACCCGTGTCGCCGCCCGCCACCCCGTGTGGTTGGTGCCGGGGGCGTGTCAGAGGGCCACGACCGTCGCCTCGGTGGCCTTGACGCTGGTCCAGACGGACACCCCGTCGGCGAGGCCGAGTTCGGCGGCGGCCTGCGGGGTGATCTCGGCGATGAGATCGGGTGCCTGGTCCGACGTCACGAGCACCCGCAGTCTGCTGCCGCTGGTGGTGATCTCGCGTACGGTGCCGGGCCAGACGTTGCGGGGGCTGCCGCCGGGCTTCTCGCGGTGGACGGCCACGGCTTCGGGCGGGATGACCGCGAGGGCCTCGGTGCCGGGCGTGAGGGGGTCGGCGGTGATGAGCATGCCGCCGCCGCGCAGGGTGAGGCCGCCGGTGGTGGCGGTGCCGGGCCAGGCGTTGCGGCCGAGCATGCGTGCGACCCACGGGGAGTGCGGATGGCGGGTGACCTCGGCAGGGGAGGCGTCCTGCAGGGCGCGGCCCTCGTCCAGGACGAGGACGCGGTCGGCGAGGGAGACCGCCTCGACGGGGTCGTGGGTGACGATCAGGCAGACGCCGCCGAACCCGGCGAGGTGGGTGCGCAGGGTGTGCCGTACATGGGCGCGTGTGGTCTGGTCGAGCGCGGCGAGCGGTTCGTCGAGGACGAGGAGGCGGGGCCGCGCGGCCAGGGCCCTGGCCAGGGCGACCCGTTGGGCCTGCCCGCCCGACAGCTGGGTGGGACGGCGGTGGGCGAGGTGGCCGACGCCCAGTCGGTCCAGCCACCGCCGGGCCTCGCGGCGGGCCTCGGTGCGAGAGACGCCCTGGGCCCGCTGCCCGTACGCGGTGTTGGCCAGGGCCGTCATATGGGGGAAGAGGGCACCGTCCTGGGGGACCCAGGCGACCCCACGGCGGTGCGGGGGCAAGTCGGTGACGTCGATGTCGCCGAGCCGCAGCGTGGCGCGGGCCCGGGGCGTCAGCCCGAGGAGGGCGCGGAGCAGCGTGGTCTTGCCGGCGCCGTTGGGGCCGACGACGGCGATGGTGGTACCGGGCTCGGCGTCGAGCGTGAGCCGGGTGAAGCCGGTGACCTCGGAGCGCAGGGACCAGCGTCCCCCGCCGTCCTCCTCCGCGGTGACCGCGGAGGGGGCGTCGTCCGGAGCCGGTGCGGGCTCCTCGGCCCGGCCGTCGGGAACCCGGAGGGTGCGGCGGTCCGACGGTGTCCCCGTCCAGCGGCCGCGCAGGGCGATGAGGACGGCCATGGCGATGGCGAGCAGGAGGAGGGAGACCGAGGTGGCCGCCTCCGGCTCGTCCTGAAGGAGCAGGTACACCTGGAGCGGCAGGGTCTGGGTGGTGCCGGGGAGGTTTCCGGCGAAGGTGATCGTGGCGCCGAACTCGCCGAGCGCCCGCGCCCAGGTGAGTGCCGCACCGGCGATCAGACCGGGCGCGACCATGGGCAGTGTGACGGTGAAGAAGACCCGGACCGGTGAGGCGCCGAGCGAGGCCGCCGTCTCCTCGTAGCGCGGGCGGAGTCCGCCCAGGGCTCCTTCCAGGCTGATGACGAGGAAGGGCATGGCGACGAAGGTCGCGGCGAGGACGGCACCCGACGTGTGGAACGGGAGGGTGATGCCGAAGGTGTCCTCCAGCCACGGGCCGAGGAGCCCGCGGCGGCCGAAGGCGAGCAGCAGGGCGACACCGCCGACCGTCGGCGGCAGCACCATCGGCAGGAGGACGAGCGACCGGACGAGCGCCTTGCCGGGGAAGGACACGCGGGCCAGCAGCCATGCCAGCGGGACGCCGAGGAGCAGCGAGAGCCCCAGCGCCCAGAACGACACCACCATCGAGAGGCTCAGGGCCTCGACCGTCCCCGGGGCGGTGAGGTGGTCGACGAACTCGACCCACTCCGTCCGTACGAGGATGCCGACCAGAGGGAGCGTCAGGAACGCCACGGCCAGGAACGCGGGCACGGCCAGCGTGAGGGGCGGGCGGGCTCCGGATGTACGGGCGCCTGATCGTTTCATCGAATGTCCTGGAGACGGAGGAAGAAAGGGGCTGCCCGTCCCCCCGGTACGGGCAGCCCCTCGTGTTCGGAGGAGGTTACGGCTTCTGGAAGCCGGCGTCCTGAAGGATCTTCTGCGCCTCCGGCGAGCTCAGCCAGGCGACGAACGCGGCCGCGGCCTCGGCGTTCTTGGAGCCCTTGAGAGTGGCGGCGGGGTACTGGGCGACGGCGTTCTGCGCGTCCGGGATCTCGACGGCGTCGACCTTGTCCTTGGCGCTCTCGGCGTCGGTCCTGTAGACGAGACCGGCGTCGGCCTCGCCGAGCTGCACCTTGCTGAGCACGGCCCGGACGTTGGGCTCCTGGGAGACCGGCTTCACCGTGATCTTCTGGGCATCGAGGATCTGCTTGCTGTACTTGCCGGCCGGGACCTCGGGCGCGGCGAGGACGACCTTGAGCTTGGTGTCCGCGAGGTCCTTGAGGTCGTCGACCTTGTGGGGGTTGCCTTCGCCGGTGGCGATGACGAGCCGGTTCTTCGCGATGACCGTCGGTGTGCCGGTGTCGGCCTTCACCTTGCCCATGCTCTTGGTGTCGGCGGTGACCAGGGCGTCGGCGGGGGAGCCCTGCGAGACCTGCGCCACGAGCTCCTGCGAGCCGGCGAAGGAGAAGGTGATCTTCGTGCCGGGGTGCGCCTTCTCGTACGCGGCGCCCGCGGTCTTGAACACGTCCGTGAGGGAGGCCGCGGCGAGCACCGTCAGATCGGCCTTCGGCGCGGCGCTCGCGGAGCCGGAGGCCGTGGACCCGCCCGCGGCCTTCTTCGTGTCGTCGTTGCCACAGGCGGCGAGGGGGACGAGGAGGGCCGCGGTGAGGGCGGCAGCGGCGGCACGGCGTCTGGTGAAGGTGAGGGCCATGAGGGTCTGAGCTCCTTGAGGACGAAGGGAAGGTGCGGGTGGAAGGGCCGGCCGCGCCGACGGCCGCGGTCACCCGGTAGTGCGAGAGGGTTCAGGTGCGGTCGACGTGCACGCTGGTCGACTTCACGCGGGCGGTGGCCTGCATGCCGACTTCCAGCCCCAGCTCCTCCACGGCCTCCCGGGTGAGGAGGGAGACGAGGCGGTGCGGTCCGGCCTGGATCTCGACCTGGGCCGCGATGTCGCCGAGCTTGATGGCGGTGACGATGCCCGGGAACGCGTTGCGCGCCGAGGTGTAGGACGCGTCGTCGTCGCCGTCGCCATGGGCGATCGCCACGGAGAACGAGGCCAGCGACTTGCCGTCGATCAGACGCCGACCGCTCTCGTCGCGATGGGTCGCGACACGGCCCGCGTCCGCCCAGCGCCGCGCCGTGTCGGGGCTGACGCCCAGCAGCCGCGCTGCCTGGCCGATGGTGTAGGACTGCATGTGCGATACCGTAGGGCGATGAGGCTCGCATCTGCAACAAAGCCGTACGACTCTCCATCGCGAATGAGAGAGGCATTGGAGGAAGGGACGAAGGCAGACGCCCGTGGTCTCACCTGCCGGACGCGAGGGGTGTGACGTCGGGCGGGCAGCGACCGCGCGGCCCGGCCTCCGCGGTCCGTCCCGGTCGGCGCGGAGCACGGCGGGAATGTCCACACTCGCGGCTACGACAACCTCGCCGTGGAGCGAGCGACGCCACGGGCTGGGACCTGACCGGCTACTACCCCGTCACCGCTTCGGGCCTGTCGCGGATCGCGCGCTCGGCCTGGACACACCGCTCGTCGACGCCGGCCCGTCCCGCGCACAACCCGTGGGTGCCTGCCAAGACCCACGCCACCCCGCTCTACGGCAACCGGGACCGCGACGCCTTCCCCGGTGACCCCCTCGACGACAAGGCCCGCACCGGCAGCAGCATCAAGAAGCGCCCCATGGCCGGCGACGTCGTCGACGGCTCACGCACCGAAGTCTCCCGCCTCGTCCGGCGACGAGAATGCCCCCGTTTCGACGGATGGTTCGTGGAGTTCGGCCCAGACCGTCTTGCCTTCGTCTCCGTAGCGCACGCCCCAGCTCTCCGAGAGCGTCGCGCAGATGTGGAGTCCGCGTCCGCCCTCGTCCACGGCCCTGGCGTGGCGCAGGTGCGGTGCCGTGAGTGCGGTGTCGTCGACCTCGCAGGTCAGTGTCGACTCTCCCCGGATGAGGCGGAGGGTGATCGGGGCGGCCCCGTAGCGGACGGCGTTGGTGACCAGTTCGCTCACGACGAGTTCGGCGGCGAACGGATCGACCGCGAGCCCCCATGCACGCATGCATGCTTCCGCCTGCTTTCTGGCACGGCCGACGGCCTGGAACTCGGCCGCCACATCGCACTCCCACACGTCCCGCGCGGGCAGCCGCCGCGTGCGGGCGACGAGCAGAACGCGGTCGGGCGCGAGCAGCCCCTCCACATCGTCCGCCATCGCCTGCGGGCCGCGCCCCGGGTGGCCGAGCGCGGCCGCCAGCCGGTCGACGGTGGGCCCCTCCTGCTCCGACAGCGCGGGAGAGGCCAGGCAGATCGTGCTCCCTTCCGGCAGGACATGGCCGGCGCTGGCGAACGGGGGGCCTTCTTCCCCCAGAAGGTGTCCCTCGGCCACGGGGCTGGTGTCCACGGTGCCGTCCGGACGGACGATCGCGAGCAGCGAACGGCCGGCCCGGGCGATGTCGAATCGTCCGCTGACGGGGTCGTGGACCGCGAACGTGCAGTGGACCGTCGGCTCGTGAAGCCTCTCCGCGTCGCCCTGTTCCCGGGCGAGTCGCAGAACCGTGGAGTGCAGGCGCGCGAGCAGTTCGTGCGGGTCGAGATCCAGGGTGGTGAGGCTGTGGACCGCGGTCCGCAGCCGGCTCATCGTGGCGACGGTACTCAGTCCGGGGTGCTCGACCTGCCCCACCACCAGAGCCACGCGCGCGCCGGGGAGCGGCATCGTGTCGAACCAGGATCCGCCCCCGCTGCCGGCCGACCGGTGCCGTTGGGCGATCTCGGCGGCCCGCTGCGTCTGCCGCTCCGGCCTGAGGGGCCAGCTCTCCAGAGCCGTCATGACGACGTGTTCGCGGGTGAAGCGCAGCGCGTTCTCCAGATGGACGGCGGTGCGCGTGGTGATGCCCTTCGCCAGGTCCACGTCACCAGCGGTGAAGGGGCTGCCGCCGGGCCGGCGCTCGAAGGCGACCATCCCGAAGATCTGGCCTCGCGTCGACAGCGGCGCGACCAGTCGCCGGGTGGCGACGGTGTCCGCCGGGCCGGGGCGCTTCGGCACGGAGGGCGGCAGGATGACGGGGGAGGTGGGGAAATGCGCGCCGAACAGCCCGGGCAGCAGGATCGAACCCGCCGGTGGGACAGGGCAGTCGTGGTGGGAGCTGCCCGCCGCGGTGCAGCGCAGCAGGATCTCACCGCCACGGGACAGCAGCTCGGGCGCCTTGCCCTGCAGAACGCCGTCGGTGAGCGCCACCACGGCGCTGTCCGCGAAGTCCGGTACGGCGACGTCGACCAGTTCGCCGGCCGTGCGCTCCACGTCGAGACTGCTCCCGATGCGTTCCCGGGCCTCGTGCAGGAGGCGCAGTCGGGCCTGCGCGCGCTCCCGGTCCGTCACGTCGACCGTGGTCGCCACCAGCCCCAGAGCCCGGTCCGCCTGGTCGCTCAGGCGGTGGACCGACATCGAGACGATGTGCTCGCGTTCGGGGTCCGCGAACGGTCTGCTGCTCAGGAGGACGTCGCGGACCGGCCTCCCCGTGACGAGCACCTCCTGCAGCAGGGACTCGTCGAGGTGGATCCCCATCGGCGCGTATGCCTCCACCGCCGGAAGGCCGATGACGCTCTCCTGTGGGACACCGCGCATGCCGATGGCCACGGGGTTGATCCGCAGGACCCGCAGCTGCGGGTCCAGGATGTGCAGGCCGATGTCCGCCTGCGTGAACACGGCGTCCAGGATCGCCTCGCTCATGCCCGGCGGTCCTTCGTCCGCGGCCCGGACCGCCCACGCCCGTTCGGGGCTCCGTTCCGTGAACGGCGCGATCGTCCACGGCCGCCCGGAGCCCTCGGAGCCGAGGAGGCCGAACACACCCTGCCCCAGGGCGTCCGCCGCCGGACGGCGGAAGAGGCGCTCCGCTCCTTTGCTCCACTCCACGACCCGGCCGTGTACGTCCAGGGTGAAGAGGGGGTCATCAGGCACTGAAATCGTCACCCGCCCTTGTCGCAGCCGAAGTGCCGGCCCTGCCGTCGCCTACTCGCGGGCGAGCCCCCGGCACCAGCGCGTCCGGGTCGGCACCCGGAGAGTCCGCGGGGTCGAGGTCCCGCTCGGCGACCGTGACGTATCCCGTGTCCTTCGTGAACCGACGGAACTCCGCGACCGTCACGGGATGCTCGTCCGTCCAGAACGCGTCCACGGGCACCGGACGCACCGGCCGTTCCTCGGGATGGAACGCGTCCGACCCCATCAGGAACGTTCCGCCGGGGATACGGACCATCCCCTTGCGCGGAACCGCCGTCCGGGCCTGAACCGTGCTGCTCATACGCCCACGGTGCCCCAACCCCGCCCGTCGGCCGCGCAGCGACGCGCACCGGAGACGGGCACGTTCTGGAGGCCGAGGCCATGCGCTGTACGGCGCTGGAGCAAAAACGGGTCGGATGACCTGTTTCTGAGTAGGCTGCCGCCAGGCACGTGAGCGTGCCGATCCATGTGCTCGAACTCAGCTGCTCCGGCGCAGGCCGGAGCGGGGCGGAAGTCGACAGAGGGTGACAGGTACACGATGAAAGCGGAGCAGGCGCAACCGTTGGAAGTAGTGGGTCTCGGAGAGTTACTGCGCCCCGTCCGGTCGCGGCTGGGCGCGGCGATCGGTCTGCAGGCCGTCGGGGCGGTGGTCGCCGTGGTGCCGTTCGCCACGGTGGCCGAACTGGCCAGGGTGCTTCTGGCGGAGGGCCCGGCCGACAAGGGCGCGGCATGGACGGTCGCCGCCGTGGCGGCCGGCGCGCTGATGCTGTGGCTGGCCCTGAACACCGTGGCGGGGGCGATCGCCCATGCCGCGGACCTGGATCTCCAGCTGTCGGTGCGGCGCCGGCTGGTCGACCGGCTCGGCCGGGTGCCACTGGGCTGGTTCACCGATCGCGGAGCGGGCGGAATCGGGCAGGCGGTCCAGCACGACGTGGACACGATGCACCACCTGGTGGCCCACTCCTTGCTGAACCTCACCGCGAGCGTGGTCACCCCGCTCGCGACGCTGGTCTACCTGTTCGTGGTGGACTGGCGGATGGCGTTGATCCTGATGATCCCGCTGGTGATCGGAGTCGGGCTGTTCGTCCGGATGATGGTGAGCCTGGACGCGCAGACCGCCGCGTACGAGGAGGCCCAGGAGCGCATCGTCTCCAGGGTCATCGAGTTCGTCGAGGGCATCGCCGTGGTCAAGATGTTCGGCCAGGCGCGGCGAGCGCACCGGCAGTACGCACAGGCCGCCGACGACTTCACGACGTTCTTCATCGCCTGGATCTCCAAGGGCTACCGGGCGACCGCGGCCTCGGCGCTGGTCCTCGGGCCGGTCACCCTTCTGCTCACCGTGCTGGCCGGCGGTACGGCGCTCGTCTCGTCCGGTTCCCTGGACCCGCTCGACCTGCTGCCGTTCGCCATCCTCGGCCTGAGCGTGGCCGCACCCCTGCAGGCGCTCGACTTCCACGGCCACGACATGGAGATGGCCGGGTCGGCGGCCAAGCGCGTGGGCGCCCTGCTCGCCGCGCCGGAACTCGCGATCCCCGACTCGCCGCGGCGGCCGGAGACCGACGGCGGTGTCCGGGTGGAGCTGTCCGGCGTGGAGTTCGCCTACGACGCGGACCGGCCGGTCCTCAGCGGCATCGATCTGACCCTCGAACCCGGCAGCGTGACGGCCCTCGTGGGGACCTCGGGTTCGGGCAAGACGACACTGGCGAAGCTGCTGCCGCGGTTCTTCGACCCGACCGCCGGCACCGTGACGATCAGCGGTGTCGACCTGCGCTCCATCGCGCCTGACCAGCTGTACCGGCTGGTGTCGTTCGTCCTGCAGGACGTGCGGCTGCTGGACGCCGACGTACGGGACAACATCCGGCTCGCCCGTCCCGACGCGGACGAGGAGACGGTGCGCCGCGCCGCTCGGGCGGCTGCCATCGACCAGCGCATCGAGGCGCTGCCGCGCGGCTACGACTCGATGGTCGGCACGGAGGTCCGTTTCTCCGGCGGCGAGGCACAGCGGGTCTCCATCGCCCGGGCGATTCTCGCGGACACCCCGATCGTGGTGCTCGACGAGGCGACCGCCCATGCCGATCCCGAATCGGAGGCGCTGATCCAGGACGCGCTGTCGGAGCTGGCCGTGGGGCGCACCGTGCTGGTCGTCGCGCACCGGCTGGCCTCGGTGGTCGGCGTCGACCGCATCGTGGTGCTCGAACAGGGCCGGATGGTCGAGCAGGGCACGCACGAGGAGCTGCTCGCCGCCGGTGGACGGTACGCGCGGATGTGGGCCCTGCAGGAGCACGCCGGTGTCGAGCACGCCGGTGTCGAGCACGCCGGCGTCGAGGACGCCGACGGCCACGACGCCTACGCGGGCGCCGGCATCGTGAAAGAGGAGGAGCGATGATCCGTCGGCTCTTCACCGCACTCGGTCCGAAGCACGACCGCGCGCTGCGTCGGCTGCTGGCCCGGTTCACCGTCGCGGCGGCGCTGCAAGGCGTGGCCTTCGTCATGCTCGTCCCCGCCCTGCGGGAACTGCTCGGCGACGAACCGGAACGAGCCTGGCCGTGGGTGATCACCCTCGCCGTGCTGTGGCTCGGCTACGCGGCGGTGAGCTACCCGGCGACGCTGGCCGGTTACGGTACGGGGGCGGCCATGAGTCGCGACCTGCACCACCGGATCGGCGACAAGGTCGCGCAGCTCCCGCTGGCCTGGTTCACCCCCGACCGCGTCGGCGGACTCGGGCGTCTGGCGTCCCAGCGCGTGGTCGACATCATGGGTGTACCGGCCCACCTGCTGCGCCAGTTGGTCGATACCTTCGTCACGCCCGCGGTCGTGGTGCTGGCGATGTTCCTGTTCGACTGGCGGCTGGCCCTGTCGATGTCCGTCGCCGCGGTAGCGGTCGCACTGGTGTACCGGGTGGCCGGCCGCGGCATGGCGGCGGCCGACCAGGAGGCGGACCGCATCCACGCCGACGCCGCCGTGCGGATCGTGGAGTTCGCCCGCGCCCAGCCGGTGCTGCGAGCCTTCGGTCGTACGACGCAGGGGCATGCCGCGCTCGACGACTCGCTGGTCGCACAGCATGCGGCCGGTCGGCGGATGCTGCGCGCCGGCCTGCCTGGCCTCGTCTGGCTCGCCTTCATCGCGCAGGCGTCGTTCATCGTCCTGCTGGCCCTGGGAACCGACCTGGCGCTCGGCGGTTCGCTGGCGGCGGCCGAATTCATCGCGCTGCTGGTGCTTGCGGCCCGGTTCGTCGAGCCCGTCATGCTCACCTCCGAACTGGGTGGTGCGATCCGGGTCGCCGAGAACGCGCTGACCGAGATCAACGAACTGATCGACACGGAGACGCTGCCCGAACCGGAGACGTCGCGTCGGGCGGACGGCGCCGATGTCGAACTCGACGACGTGCGCTTCGGCTACAACGGCTCCGCGGTCCTGGACGGACTGTCGATGCGGGTGCCGCAGGGCCGGGTGACCGCACTGGTCGGTCCGTCAGGCGCCGGCAAGACGACCGTGATCAGGCTGATCGCGCGGTTCTTCGACCCGGCCGCCGGCGCGGTGCGGGTCGGCGGCGTGGACGTGCGCGAGATGCGGACCGAGGACCTGACGTCCGTCATCTCGGCGGTCTTCCAGGACGTCTACCTCTTCGATGGAACGATCGTGGAGAACGTGCGTCTCGGCAGGCCCGACGCCACCGACGAGGAGGTCCACGCCGCGGCCCGCACCGCGCGCGTCGACCAGATCGCCGACCGGCTGCCGGGCGGCTGGGACGCGCCCGTCGGGGAGGGCGGCAGCCGGCTCTCCGGCGGCGAGCGGCAGCGCATCTCGATCGCGCGGGCGCTGCTCAAGGACACCCCGATCGTGCTGTTCGACGAGGCGACCGCGGCGCTCGACGCCGAGAACGAACACGCCCTGCAGCAGGCGATGTCGGCACTGGCGCGAGACCGCACCGTGCTGGTGATCGCGCACCGGCTGCACACCTTGCGCGAGGCGGACCACATCGTGGTGCTCGACGAGGGCCGGGTCGTGGAGGAGGGCGTCCACACCGACCTCATCGCCCGTGACGGCCGGTACGCCCACTACTGGCGGGAACGCCGCCGTGCGCAGGGCTGGCGCCTGACCGGATCCGCCGCGGCTCGCTGACCGGTGGTCCCACTCGGCCGGACACGGACGGCGTCGGCGCCGTCCGTGTCCGTGGCGAGGCGGGGCGATGGGCGGTTCAGGCATGGGCGCGGTCGGCACGGACCGGCGGGACGTGTGGCGTACCCATGCCGTGGGCCGATCACCGTCGCCCGGATAGGGTTGAGCGGTGACGACGACAGTTGCCCCGTTGGGAGGGCCCAACGGATGAGAGAGGTTCATCAGGAACGGGCGATCGCGACCCGTCAGCACATCGTCGAGAGCGCTGCGGCCGTGTTCGACACCGAGGGGTTCGCCGGCGCGAGTCTCGGGCGGATCATCGAGCAGGCCGGGACCACCAGAGGCGCACTGCACTTCCACTTCCCGACCAAGGACGCCCTCGCCACCGCCGTGCTCAACGAGCACAACAGCCGGATGACCGCCGTCGTGGAGGTGGTCACGCACAGCGAGGCGAGCGCGCTCGAGCAGATCGTGGCGATCTCCAAGACGACGTCGCGGATGATCGACGAGGACGCCGTCGTGCGGGCCGGGACGCGTCTGCTGATGGAGCTCACCTACACCGGCGAACTGCCCCTCGCGTACCGGGTGTGGATCGACGCGTGTGAGGACCTGGTCCGCAGGGCCATCGAGGACGGCGACATCGTGCCGGCGGTCTCCCCGCAGGCGGTGGCGTACCTGGTGATCTCCAGCCTTGCCGGAATCCAGATGGTCTCGTCGGTGCTGTCCGGCCGCAGTGACCTGGACCAGCGCGTCGACGAGATGTGGGAGGTGCTGCTCCTCGGTCTCGTCCCGGCCGACCGCCAGAGGAAGGTGGCCGACCTGCTGAGATCCGCTCCCCGCGAGCGGAACTGACGCCGCGCTGCCGCGACTTTACGCCGGAGCCTCAGGAGCGGCCCTGGGGACGGTCAGTCCTGCAGACTGAGCGCCGGGCGGAAGCTGTGCACCTCTTCCGCGAACCGGCTCCACAGGACTTCCGAGCGCAGTTCGCCCGCGAGCACCTGGGGCAGGAACTGCGTCACCGTCATCGCGTACCTGTCCCATTCCTCGCCTCCCTCTTCGTTGATCATGAGGGTCCATTCGTCCGGCTTCTGACCGGGGCGCACCAGCCAGAACAGGCACTCGCCGTTGTCGGTGGTCGCCCAGGGAATCAACCGGTTTCCGGGTTCTTCCATCTCGGACGGCTTTTGCTCGTACTGCCAGAGTTCTTCGTACGCCTCGTCCACCAGGGCACGCCATGTGCGTGTTGATGAAAATGGCCTGCTCAGTGCGTTGCGGGAGCCGTAGCATCCCCGAATGCGAAGCATCGAAGCCCTGATCCCGCAGGCCGGACGCGACGACATCGCAGGCCTGCGGGAGATCGACGCGGAGGAACTCGCCCGGTACGCGGCGGACCCCGCGCACCCGTGGTGGCGCCGCAGGCCCTGCGTGATCGCGCTGACCGGCCGGGTCCCGGAGCGGTACGTCCCCCAGCTGACCGCGCGCATCCACGATCCCCGGGACACGGCCGAGGTGCGCAGGGCCCTCCTCGACCTGCTCGCGGATCGGGCGGATCTGCTGCCCTGGCTGCGGCACGAGGACCGCCGTGCCGACAACTCGTACGGCATGGCCGAGGCTTTCCTGAAGGCGCGGGGCCTGCTCGGCGATCGCTCGGCCGCGCGCGAGCTGGCGACTCTCGCCGCCTCGCCGTGGCAGCGCGCCCGCGTCGCGGGCGAAGCCGGTCTGGACGGGCTGGTAGACCGGTACGGAACGGACGCGATCCTGGCCGAACTCGGCGTGGAGCGACCCGAGGACCGGGCGTTCCGCGTCCTGATGCGGCATCGCGCCGACGACGACGTGACCGACGCGCTCGCGGACCCGGACCGGGCAGTCGCGTACCTTGCGCAGTCGCTCGCGGCCGACGCGGACCGTCTGCGCGCCTACCTCGACGAGGCGCCGACGACCGAGGCGAAGCTGTGGGCGGCGTACGCGTTGCACGGCCTCACCGAGGAACTGGCCGAGACCCGGGCGGTCTACGAGCGCCTGGGGCGCCCGCGGGTCCAGGTCGAGGGCCTCGACGAGGAACTGCGCGGCGTGATCGTCCACGAGTACGGTCACGGCTGCGAGCGCGCGAGCGATCCGCGGTGGCGGATCGAGGCTCTGTGCGACGAACCGCCCGCCCGCCCCGACGTGGACGACCAGCTCCGCCGCGCGATGTCCGCCCTCACGACAGCCGGCCTCGCGCCGAAGTCCCCGGTCTCGTGCGGCGAGGACTACCAGCAGGGGGACGGGACCTACTACGTGATCGAGGTCGGCGAGGACCGTGTCCTGATCAGCACCCTCGGCCCGTTCGCGACCGCCGAGGACGACGACTCCGCCGGCCGCCGGGCGCTCGAACCGGCGGGCTTCCGCTGGATCGATGCGGAAACCGGCGCGATCCGGGTCACGGATCTCTGCGTCTACTACTTCGGCCGACGCGAGCCCCTCACTGTCGAGACGCTGCTGTTCTACTGGCAGGACTAGGCAGTGTCCCGTGGATCACCGCATGAGTTGGTTGGTCAATGAGTCACTTCATGTACGACGTCATGGGCGGGACGGTCGACGAGCCTGATCCGGAGACGATGAGGCGAGTGCTCGATGGTCTGGCGCAGGCCGATGACGAGCACCCCGATGTCTCGCTCACCCATGAGAGCGGGTGGTGCCTCAGCGCTTTCGGTGGCGGTCGGCTGGTCTGGGAGAACCCGGACGAGGATTCAGTGGTCCGGGGTGAGATGCGCGGTGTCGCCCGCGAGGAGACTCTGTCCTGGGGCAACCACCGCCGCCGCTACCCCACAGCCAGCACCCTGGCCCCTCGGACAGCAGGGCGGGCTGGCATCCCTCTGGGCGGCCTGTTCTTGTTGTGTCAGCTTGGGTTGGCATGTTCCCAGGCCTGGATGATTTCGCTCGGGATGCGGCCACGTTCGGGCAGGTCGTATCCGTTGGCTCTGGCCCAGGCGCGGATGGTGCTTGTGTTGACGGGGCCTCTGGTGGGGCTTGCGGCCGGGGCGGTGCTGCGGAGGCTTGAGGGGGTGAAGGCGGTTCCGCCTTCGAGGAGGTCTTTGGGGAACAAGGGAACCTCTGTCGTTCCGCTGAGGACGGCGACGAGGAATTCGGTGAGGGTTCCGTTGTAGGTGAACCAGGGGGCGCGCAAGGCTTCGTTGACGGTGACGGTCCAGTCGTCCGGGGCGCTTGAGGGCTGTGTGATCCAGAAGAGGTAGTCCCCGTTGCCGGTGACGCCCATGGCGAAGAGATTCTGCGGGTCGTGTGGCAGCGGCCAGGGGTGTCGGGCGGCTTGTCTGACCTCTTCGATCTGTTCGCGCAGACGAGTGGGCATGGGGCCGGTCAGGTCAGCCCATTCGCTGGCGGCATGGGGCTGGTACAGGGTGATGAAGTTGCAGAACTGGCCTGGCCCGTAGGTGGCGATGACTTGCTTGTAGTCCTCGGGAAGCTCCATGCCCAGAGTGGCTTCGACCCGGGACCAGTCGGGGGGCGGGGGGACAGAGGCCGGGGGAGGGGACAGTGTTGTGAGAGCGGTGAGGGCTGACATGGGATTCCTTGGCTGCTATGGGCGGGGCTCATGGTAGGCGGGGTTGTCGAGGAAGACTTCGTCGTCGAACATGAGCTTTCCATTCCGGTCCTTTTTGGTCCCGAAGGCCTCGATTTGGATGGACTTCGGGGGTGAGTCAGGATCGTTGTTCCCAGTGCCGTACTCCAGGTACACGTTGTACTGGACGATGTCGCCGTCGTAGACAGCGTCGTACACGCTCTGTTCGAACATGCTCATCTTCGGCGTGTTCGTGGGGTTCTGGGAGATGGTGAACAGGTTCTGCGGAATGTCGCCCGACCCTCCGAGCTGCCGCGCCAGCATGTGCCCGCGGGCTTGCCCCTTGTCCGACTGGTAGCCGGGCGGGAGGATTGAGTTCCGGGCGTGGGTGCCTTCATCGAGCATGTTGCGGGTGATGACGGCGCGCATCTCGTAGGGGCGGCCGTGCTCGTCGAGGGTCCACCTGACTTGCCCTCCCCACGTGGGATCCGCCTCACAAGCGGCCAAGCCCAGCGGGTCCGACAGCACGAACGGGTTGGGAACATAGGCGTAGGGGTTGATCGCGGGAGCGATGCCCAGCGGATCCGGTGAGAGGTACCGGCCAGTGTCGGGGTCGTAGTAGCGGTTGAAGTTGTAGTGCAGGCCCGTCTCAGGGTCGAAGTACTGGCCGGGAAAGCGCAGCGGGGTGTACGCAGTGCTCTTCGTGTTCCACTGCGTGGCTCCCCATGTGGTGCTGCGGGCGCGCCAGGCCAGGGACCCGTCGGCTGAGACCAGTTCGGTGGGGCTGCCCACCAGGTCGGTGACGATCGCGAAGAACCGGCGGTCGGTCTCCTGCAGCTCACTGTTGATCCTCGATTCACGCTGGCTCAGCGGCCGCGAACCGGCGTAGTCCCACACCAAGGTCGCGCCTTCGCCGTGCTGCTCGGCCAGCAGAGCACCATCCCAGGAATAGGTCGTGGTTTCTGCGACCTGCTCGTTCCGGTCGAGGTGCTGTTTGGCGAGGCGGCGCCCCAGCGCGTCGTACAGGTAGCGCCAGCGAACCCCTTCGGGGGTCTGTACCTGTGTGAGGCGGTCTTCCGCGTCCCAATGGAAGTGCCAGGTCAGCGTCGTGCCGCTGAGGGTCTTTGTCCTGCGAAGTGTGAGGCGGCCTTGCCCGTCGTAGCTGTACCGGGTGCGTCCTGCCCGGACGAGGCGGGTTCCTTCGTACTGGCGGTCACCGGCGGCCGACTGACCCGGTGCCTGGGCTGACAGAGCCGTGTGGCTCTGGTCGCCGGCAGAGTTGTAGGCGTACCGTTCCGTCCACCCGCGGGCATGCACTTCTCTCACTCGACTGGCTGCGTCCAGGGCGAATGTGCGTCGTCCCGTCAGGCTGTCCTCGATAGTCGTAGGCACGCCGTCGGCCTGGTAGGTGAAGTTCCTGCGCACTACGGGAGACTGGCTTGTGCTCAAGGCCATGTGCGCGAGACGCCCGACCGGGTCCCAGTCCTGCCGGAGCTCCAGATCGTCGCCGATGAACCGCGCGGTCTCGCGTCCTAGCGCGTCCCGCTCGAACCGGAAGGAGTGCTCCCCGGCCGCGTAGGACGCAAGGCCGGCCGCCGTGTAGCGCAGGCAGCTTTCGGCACCCGAGGGCGTACGTCTGCTGACCCGGCGACCAAGGGGGTCATAGGCGAACGACATGGTGCCGCCGTTGACCGTTTCGGCAACGATGCGCCCTGCATGATCCCTCTCTATTTCGATGCGTGAGTGCGCGTTGACGATCTGTGAGACGCGGCCGCTCTCGTCGTGGGTGAATACCGAGCCTGAGCCGTCGTCGTGCCTGATCTGGGTGACACGGCCGAGTACGTCGCGGTCGAAACTGATGCTCTGTCCGGCGGCGTTCGTCCGCCGGACGATGTACCCAAGGGGATCGCGCTCGTACGTCAGGGTGCGACCGTCGAAGTCGCTCTCGGCGACGAGCCTGCCTGCCGCGTCGTAGGTGTACTCCCACACCAGACCGTCGGCGTTGGTGACCCTCGTCAGCCGCAGCTCAGTGTCGTGGGTGAAGTGGTAGCTGCTGTCCTCGCCTGTGTGGGTGCTCAGTAGCAGGTCGAAGTGGCCGGAGGAGTGAGTGGTAGTGCGGCCCATCCGGTCGGTGTGCGACACGAGGTTGCCTTCGCCGTCCCAGGCCCATTCCTCACGGCTGCCGTCCGGCAATTCGCGCCAGGTGAGTTTTCCCTCCACGCTCCAGCCCTGGCGCACGATGCCGCCCACAGCGTCGATGACCTTGATGACGCGGCCGAAGGCGTCGCGTGTGCATGCAGTGATCGAACCGTCGGGCCGGGTGATCTGCGCCGGAAGACCGGCCGCATCGGTGGTGATGGATGTGACGGCTCCGAGCGCATCCTGTACGAGACGCAGGTGCCCATGGCGGGTGAAGGCGTACGTCGTCTGGGCACCGGTCGGGTCGACGGATACGGTGAGATTGCCCAGGTCGTCGTAGCCGTAGCGGCGAGATATCCCAGCCCGCTCGGTGATCACCTCAGGAAGATTCAGTTCGTTGTAGATGGCGGTGGTCCGCACACCGTCCGGAGCGACGAGACCGATGAGATTGCCACGTTCATCGCGTTCGAAGCGGGTGATGCGCCCCTGTGCGTCGGTCTGGACGATCAATCGGTCCCGGGAGTCGAACTCGAACCGAGTGTGGTGCCCCAGGGGATCGATCTGGGCGGTGACTTGGAGGCGGTCGTTGATGACGTATGCGGTCGTCGCGCTCTGCGAGTTGGTGTACTGGGTGATCCGGTCGCCGGTTTCCGGGTGGGTGCCGTATGCGAAGGTCGAGGACAGATAGCCGTCAGGGCCTATGGTGCCGACGACGCGCCCGTCGGCGTCGTAGACGTACCGGAACGTCGAGTCGTTGCGGTCGGTCCACGAGGTGATACGGCCTTCGGGGTCGTAGGTGAAGCGCAGAGGTAGGCCGGAGGAGTTGATGACCTCGGAGAGGTTGCCCAGGCCGTCATAGCCGTATCGCATGACAGTGAGGGGTCCCTCAGGGGTACGCAGGGCGAGTTCGCGGACGCGGGTGCCCTCGGCAGTGAGCTGGACGGTGTAGCCGCTGCTGTGGGTGACCGCGGTGGGCGTGCCGTCGGGGCGGCGGGAAAGGGTGATCCGGTTGTCGTTGCGGTCGGTCAGCTTGGTCAGCCAGTAGGCGGGTGAGGTGCGGTAGGGGCTGCCAGTGAAGGAGCGGGTCAAGCCGGTGTGGGGGTCGGTGACCGTGTATGTGCTCACGTCTTCGTCCTGGCCGCCGTGGACCAGGGGAATAGGGGGGCCTTCCAGAGGGAGGACCGGGGCGTCGTCCGGGCGAGGGAGGCTGGGATAGATCAGGGTGGAGCCATCCTCGCGGGCCCAGATCGCCCCGGCGCCGAGCGTGTCGAGTTCCAGGCGCTCGTCGAGTGTGGAGGCCCAGCTGCGGCCGAAGAAGTTGCCGTAGCGGTACTCGGAGAGATGAGTGCGGCGAAGGACCAGAGGGAGGATGCCCGGGAGGGAGATGTCTGTGTGGGAGAGGGTCATCTCACCCGTCGCGACATCGACCGGATCGTTCGCGCACTTCTTCTTGTTGAGCTCGATGCCGTGGCGGCGCGGATCGGACTTGACGTCGCGCAGGGACGCGGGCTTCATATGGGCGGAGCCGCTGCCATCGCGGTCACGCCGGTTTGCTCCACCACCGCTTCCCTTGTCCTTGCCGTCTTTGCCGTCGTCTTGCTTGCGTTGGCGGGCGAGGCGGTCGCGGGTGTCGTCGTCGTTGTTCTTGTGGTCCTTGGATATCTGTTTGACGGCCCTGGGCAGGGTCTCGCCGACGTGGTCGCCCATGGTCTTGGCGGACTTCACCAGGGCGCCCATGGCCTTCTCGATGACCGGGTCGAGGGCGTCGGCGATGTCGTCCCGGCCCTTGTTACGGCCCTGAGCGGTCTTGGCCTTGGTGAGCTTGCCGGCGGTCTTGCCGTGGATGCCGACACTCACGCCGTTCAGCTTCGTGCCGGCGTTGTCGTGCTCCTCGTGCTCGATGTGGAAGCCCTTGCCCTTGCCCCCACCACCGCCGCCTCCGGCGGAGGCGAGGTTCAGGCCTTCCTTGGCCCCCTGCACGCCCTCGTTGAAGCCGTCCTTGCCGGCCTGCTTGGCCTGGTCGACGTCCACGCCGTCCTGCAGACCCAGCGCGGTCGCCCCGAGCTGGACCACGAGATCGGCGGCCATGCCCTCCAGCGCCGCCACGGCCGGCTCGGTCATCACCCCGACGATGTGCCCGACCGCCTCCTCCATCGCCCCCGTGATCAGCTTCAGCAGCTGCTTCTTCGTGAACGCGATCGCGCCGGCGCCCAGCAGCGCCGACAGACCACC
>NZ_JBHWBS010000059.1:0-35423 GCF_042735655.1 Streptomyces sp. NPDC059567
CCGACGACAACGCGGCTGGGGGTACCCCCTGCTCGAAGAGCTTGGGGGAGCGGTGCCAGGCGTCGCGAGCCCGGCCTGATCGACAAGACACCCCCTAGGGGGCGCATCAGCAGCAGTTGCAGCAGGTCTGCGAGAAGTGGGGCGGCTCGCACGAGGAGATGCATGCCTTCGCGGCGAAGTCCGCGTTCGGCGCGCCCGGCGGCACGCCGCTGGGTCAGCTCGTCGCGATCGCCCACATCGAGGAGTGGCTCTCCCTCGACCAGGGACCTGACGACGCGTACATGCGGCGACCCGAGGTGACCTTGTCCCTGCGGGAGGCCGCCGAGCACTCGTTCCGGCACCCGGACTTCGTCCGCCAGGGAGCCTGGCTCAAGGTCCTCAACACCTTCGCCATGGCCTTCTCGCTGGCCGGAGACCGCGTCTCGGCGCGAGAGTGCTTCCAGGCGACCGACGGCCGCGTCACCGAGTTCCCCTGGAACTACCTCGACGGATCCGACCCCGCCGCGGCCTACCGGAAGCAGCGTTCGTCGGCCGGGCGCTGAGCCGAAAGGCGCCGCGCACGCCGCGGCCGCCACACGCAACGGGCGGACCCGCGCAACGGGCGGACCCGCGCCGCCCGTGCATCGGGGCGTCCGGTCGTGCCAGGTGTTCCGTCCGGTCGTCTCGGCGTTCCGCCCGGTGCCCGTACCGGCAGCCACCCTGCCGCTCCGTCACGCGGACGGCCCTCCGCCGCGACGGATCGGCGCTTCGTACCCGTTGCGAACCGGCGCCCCGTACCTGCATCGAACCGGCGCCCCGAACCCGCTGCCTCGCACCGGCTCCGCCCCGCACCCCCTCCATCCGCATCCCGCCCACGCCGCCGAACCGCGGCAGGCGCGCCCACCGAAAGACTCCGCAAGGTGCCCCAATCCGAGACCGCTCACACCTTCCAGGTCGACTTGCGTGGACTGGTCGACCTGCTCTCCCACCACCTCTACTCGAGCCCCCGCGTCTATCTGCGCGAGCTGCTCCAGAACGCCGTTGACGCCATCACCGCCCGGCAAGCGCTCACACCCGACGCCCCCGGCACCATCACGGTACGCACCGGTGACACCCTCACCGTCACGGACACGGGCGTCGGTCTGACCGAGGCCGACGTCCACCGGTTCCTCACCACCATCGGGCGCAGCTCCAAGCGGACCGCCGAAGGCGCCCTCGACGGCGCCGGACTCGACGCCGCGCGCGGCGAGTTCATCGGCCAGTTCGGCATCGGCCTGCTCGCCTGCTTCGTCGTGGCCGACGAGATCACCGTGCTCAGCCGTTCCGCCGCCGACCCGTCCGCGCCCGCCGTCGAATGGCGTGGCCGCTCCGACGGCGGCTACACCATCCGCACCCTGCCCGCCTCCGCGGTGCCCGAGCCGGGCACCACCGTCCGGCTCACGCCGCGCCCCGACAACGCCGAGTGGACGAGTCCGGAGCAGGTCGTCGCCCTGGCCCGGCACTACGGCGGCCTCCTACGGCACGAGGTCACCGTCGTCGGACCGCGCGGCGAGACGCACCGGGTCAACGAGCCTGCCCCATGGGAGCAGATCCACCGTTCCCCGCTGGCCCGCCGCGAGGCGCTGACCGCGTACTGCCGCGACCTCTTCGACTTCACGCCCCTCGACACCATCGAGCTCGACCTCCCGGCGGCCGGGCTGCGCGGCGTCGCGTACGTCCTCCCCACGGCCATGAGCCCGGCACAGCGCGCCGGCCACCGCGTGCACCTCAAGGGCATGCTCCTCACGGACCAGGCGCCCGAACTAGTGCCGGAATGGGCGTTCTTCGTCCGGTGCGTCGTCGACACCACCAGCCTGCGCCCGACCGCGTCCCGCGAGGCGCTGTACGAGGACGGCACCCTGTCCGCCGTACGGGACGCTCTCGGCGACCGCATCCGCGACTGGCTCACCGGACTCGCCGCCAGCGACCCCTCCTTGCTCCACCGCTTCATCGACACGCACCACCTCGCGGTCAAGGCGCTCGCCCGCTACGACGACGAGCTGCTGCGCATCGTGCTGCCCTGGCTGCCGTTCGAGACCACCGACGGCAACGTCACACTGGAGGAGTTCGCGCGCACGCACCCGACCCTCCTGGTCACCCGCAGCGTCGAGGAGTTCCGCCAGGCCGCCCCGATCGCCTCGGCCGCCGGCCTGGGCGTCGTCAACGGCGGCTACACCTACGACCGCGACCTCGTGCACCGGCTGCCCGAGATCCGACCCGGCACCGCCGTCACCGACCTCGACCCCGCCACTGTCACCGCCCACCTCGACGCCGTGGACCCGACCGCCGAACTGCGCGCGGCGGCCTTCCTCGCCGTCGCCCGGGAGACGATCGGCGTCCACGACTGCGATGTCGTCCTGCGCGACTTCCAGCCCGTCACCGCCCCCGCGCTCCTCCTCGACAACCGCGAGGCCCGCCACGAGCGGACCCGGTCGAGCCTCGCCGCCGACACCGACGGACTCTGGGCCGACATCCTCGGCTCCCTCCGCCACGAGACCCCACGCGCGCAGCTCGTCCTGAACCACCTCAACCCGCTGGTCCGCCAGGCCATCACGATCACCGAACGCGGGCTCGCCGTCACGACCGCCGAGGCCCTCTACGGCCAGGCCCTGCTGCTCAGCCGCCGCCCGCTCCGGGCGAGCGAGAGCGCCCTGCTCAACCGGGCCTTCATCGGCTTGCTCAACCACGCCATGCACCACCCCGGCACGGCGGCACCCGCCTCCGAGCCCCGGAAGGACATCTGATGCTGGACACCCCCGAGGCCGTGGTCGAAGCGCTGCGTGAGAACAACGACCGCCCCCACGGCATTCAGCGCACCATCACCGCCGAAGAACTCGTCGAGGCGGCCGAAGCCTTCGACAAGCCCGACGTCCTCGTCACCGCCCTGCTGGAGCTGATGTCGGCGTACGAGTTCACCGGCGAACACCGCAAGTCGCCCGTCGTCTTCGCCCGCGTGCTCAAGCTGTGGGACACCGCTCCCGAGTCCTTCAGCCAGTGGGAGGCCCACCAGGTCTTCTGGCGCTTCAAGTGGGTGACGACGTCCCTGCTTCAGGTGCCCGAGATGCCGCTGGCCACCGTCCACGGCTGGATCGACCAGATGCGCAGCCGTTACGAGACGGCCGAGCACGGCATACAGCCGGTGGCGGCGATGCGCTACCACGTGGCGTCCCACACGGGCACCGGCGTCGCCGACGCCTACGACCTCTGGGCCACCCGGCCCCGTACCGAGCTCAGCGACTGCGAGGCATGCGAGACCCGGCACTTCGCCTGGCACCAGGTGATGTCCGGCGACCACACTGGAGCGCCCGAGACGTGGCGGCCGGTCCTCGGCGGTGAGCAGGGGTGCAGCGAGGAGCCCCAGATGAGCCAGGCGCGCGCCCTGCTGGCGCTGCTGCACGTCGGTCGCACCGACGAGGCCCGCTCCCACCACCTCACCGGCTACCGGCGCGTCCGGGGCAACACCGGAATGCAGGACGAGGTCGGTCTCCACCTGGAGTTCTGCGCCCTTTCGCGCAACGAGGGCCGGGGATTGGAGATCCTCGCCGAGAATCGCCCGCTGTTCGAGAGGACCGGCGCTCCGCTCGCCCGCCTGGGCTTTCTCACCGGCGCGGAGGCGCTGCTCGCCCGTCTCGTCGAGGACGGGCACGCCGACACCGCCGTCGCCGGCCCGCCCGGACGGAACTGGACCGCCGGCGAACTCCTCGCCCATGTCCGTTCCGAGGCGGACACGCTCACCGCCGCGTTCGACGCGCGCAACGGCACCACGGAGGTCGGGGACCGCCGCCGGCTGCGGCTCGAACAGCGCCCGCTGCTCGACGAGCCGCTGCCGCTCGGACTCCGAACGGCCGTCGCCCGCTCGTCCGGAGCGAAGGGCACGCCGGTGACGGTCTCCGCACCCGCGGCCACCCTGGACGTTCCCCAGGACTTCGTCTCCCTGGTGCGCGAGGCGCGACGCCTGGCGACCGTGGGGAACCCCGCGGCCGCCAGGCTCTGGGCCCGTGTCGCCGAACGCCTCGCGGGCGGCACCGCCACCCACGACGAGCGGCTCGGCCCGGAGGACCTGCTGCGCGCGGAACTCGCCGAGCAGCGCGCGGTCCTGCTCTCCCACGAGGACCGCACCGCGGAGAGCGTCACCGAGCTGAACAGGGCAGCCGAGCTGTTCGAGGGGGTCGGCATGCCCTGGCATGCGCTGTCCGCACGCACGCGCGCCGTCGCCTGGCGGTCCGTCCCCGACCACGCCGCGGACGGCGCCGCGGCCGAGCACGCGGACGGGGGAGCGGACGAGGCGGACGGGCCGCTGGGCGCGAAGCGGGCCGCGGCCGCCATGGACGAGGCCCTGCGCGAGGCGGAGCGCCTCAAGACCGAGGCCCCGTTCACGAGCGAGGACCTCGGGGAGGGAGAGGCCGCGTCCGAGGGCGACGCCGGACTGGAGCGCGTCCTCGAGTACCTCACGGTGCTGTACGCCTGCACCTTCGTCGCCTATCACGAGGTGGTGCGGGGGCCGGAGGCCTCCGACTCCGCCCGGGAGCGGTTCGACGAGTTCGCCCGCACGCTGCACTCCGAGGCGAAGCGCCTGTCCATCCCCCACCAGGTGGCCAGCGTACGGCAGTTCGTCGCCGACATCGCCGTCCGTCGCGGTGACATCGCCGGCGCCGAGGCGGAGCTCCGCACGTCGCTCAAGGAGGTGGAGGCCTCCGGAAGGCACTGGCGCGGCTCGCGCCCGCGCGCCCTGCTCGCCCAGATCCTGATGGCGCAGGAAGAGCCGGCGGAGGCGGTGGAGCTGCTGCACCAGGCGATCTCCGACGCGGTCCGGTACGACGACACGGAGTTCCCGCTGGCTCCGACGTACGCACTGCTCGGCCACGCCAGCACCCATCTCGGGGACTTCGGCGCCGCCGTGCGCCACCTCTCGGAGGCGGCGGCACGGTTCGATCAGAAGGGGGAGCACAACGACGCCACCGACACCCGGCTCCAGCTCGCCGATGTCCTGGCGGGAAGCGGGCAGCAGGCCGACGCCGTCGCCGTACTGGAATCCGTCCTCTCCGACGAGGCGGCCTGCTCGCTCGACGAGCGAGTCCTCGCCCAGGCCCGGCTGGCTCTGGCGCGCGGACTGCGGGAGCTGGCGGAGTACCTGCCCGCGGCCGAGGAGTTCCTGCGTCTCGCGGACATCGTGGCCGCGTGGGAGGAAGACCGCGCGGTCCACACGCTGGTGGCGGCGGACGCCGCCACCACGCTGGCGATGGCCGACCGCTGGGAGGCGGCGGGAACGGCGTACGAGCGCGCCGTCGTGGCGCACGCCGAGGCACCGAACCCGTCCTCGATCGTGCACATGATGCGCGAGTTCGCGCGTCTCACCATGCTGTCCCAGGGGGCCGACGGCGTGGACACGGCCCTGGACCACCTGGCGCGTGCCGACGCGATCCGTGGTGCTGTGCCCGAGGACTGCGAGGACTTCGTCCATTGGTGTGAGAGCGGCACCGTGCACTACCGCCGCGCCGTCGTCCTGGCGGAGGCCGAACGCTACCCGGAGGCCCTGACCGAGGCGGAGGCCGCCATCGCCGCCAACGACGAGGGCGGAGAACACGGCGAAGGGCCCCGCGCGGAAGCCGTCCGGATCGCCGCCCTGATCGAGGGGAAGGGCCTCGGCCGGTTCAAGGAGGCCATCGCCCGGCTGACGACCGCAGCGGCACGCTGCCGGAAGGCGGACCTTCCCGAAGCCGCCCAGATCCTCGACGCCCTGCGCCAGGACTACCTGACGCGATAGGAGCGAGCACTGACGGGCCCTCGGCCCCTACGGCAGAATCCGCAAGGGCCGAGGGCCGTCTCCGTACCGTCCGGGGTACGTCGACGCCGGGCGGGGATGCCGATCCGCCGCGACTTCTCGTCCGGCCCCCCTGCTGAACGAAGGGAGACCGTCGCCCTGAGACGACAGGCCGTCATGCACCGACACCCGGATCACACCAGGGCGCGGCGTCCGGGATCCGAGCCGGGCCCGGCTGCCGCGCTCAACCGCCGTGCCAGCCGCCGCGTCCTTTTCCGGGAGGCCTCACCCTCACCCTCACCCTTGACTTCACCTTCACCCCTCGTCCCGGACCCGCCCCGGCCCGGACGTAGATTGATGCCCCGTCCCCGCTCAGGCGGACCCGGCCCCCGACACAGCACGACGAGGAGCATGCGTGGCCACCACCGCAGAGTCCGCCCCACCCGCCGCACCGGCCCCGCAGGAGCGCCCCACGAACGGTGAGCCCACCGAACCCGACGCGCCCGCCTGGCGCATGCTCCTCGGATACGTACGGCCGCACCGCTGGACGCTGCTCGGCGGGGCCGTGCTGTCGCTGGTCACCGGAGCCACCGGACTCGCGCTGCCGCTGGTGGCCAAGTACCTCATCGACGCGCTGTCCGACGACCGTCCCATCGCCGGCGCCCTGCTGCTGATGTCGGCTCTGGTCGTCGCCAACGCGGGGATCGGCGCGCTCGGTGGGTACGTGCTGCGGCGTACGGCCGAGTCGGTCGTCCTCGGCGCGCGGCGTACCCTGACGTCGTACCTGCTGAGGCTGCGCATCGCCGCCGTGGACCGCAGCGAACCCGGCGACCTGATGGCCCGCGTCACCTCCGACACGACCCTGCTCCGCGAGGTCACCACCGACTCACTGGTGGGTCTCGGCACAGGCGGGCTGACGCTCGTCGCGACGCTGGTGATGATGGGCCTCGTCGACCCGGTCCTCCTGGCGGTCACGCTCGGCGTGATGCTGGGCGCGGGAACCGTGATCGGCGTGATCGTGCCCCGTATCAGCAAGGCCAGCCGGCAGGCGCAGGACGCCGTCGGGGCGATGGGCGCGTCGCTGGAACGCATCCTCGGCGCGCTGCGCACCGTCAAGGCGTCCGGCGCCGAGCACCGCGAGGAACAGGCCGTGCACGCTGCGGCCGAGGAGTCCTGGCGGCAGAGCGTACGGGCCGCCAAGTGGTCGGCGCTGGCCGGGAACACGGCCGGCCTGTCCATGCAGATCGCCTTCATCACCGTGCTCGCTGTAGGCGGCGCCCGGGTCGCCACCGACGCGATCGACGTCGGCACCCTGGTCGCGTTCCTGCTGTACGTCTTCTACCTGATGTCCCCGATCCAGGAGGTCGTCGGCGCCGTCACCCAGTACCAGGCCGGGGCCGCCGCCCTCGCCCGGATCCGCGAGGCACTGCGGCTGCCGGCCGAACCGCCCGCCGCGCCCGCGCCGCTGCCCGAGCCCGGAGCCGAACCCGCCGCGCTCGCCTTCGAGGACGTCCGCTTCCGGTACGCGGACGATCTGCCGTACATCCACCACGGCGTGACCTTCTCCGTACCGCCGCGCGGCATGACGGCCTTCGTCGGCCCGTCCGGGGCGGGCAAGACGACCGTCTTCTCCCTCATCGAGCGGTTCTACGATCCGAGTGCCGGACGCATCACGTTCGACGGCCTAGACCTGGACGCGTGGGAGATACCCCGACTCCGTTCCGCGATCGGGTACGTCGAGCAGGACGCGCCGGTGCTCTCCGGCACCCTCCGCGACAACCTGCTGCTCGGGAACCCCGACGCCGACGAGGAGGAGCTGCTGCGGGTGCTTGCGACCACCCGGCTCGACGGTCTTGTCGAGCGGCTCCCCAAGGGCCTGGACACACTCGTGGGCCACCGCGGCACCAAGCTCTCGGGAGGCGAGCGCCAGCGCGTCGCGATCGCCCGCGCGCTGCTGCGCCGACCCCGCCTGCTCCTCCTCGACGAGGCCACGAGCCAACTCGACGCAGTCAACGAGGCGGCATTGCGCGACACCGTGGCCGACGTCTCCCGCACGACGACCGTGATGGTGGTCGCCCACCGGCTGTCCACGGTCACCATGGCCGACCGCATCGTCGTCATGGACGCGGGCCGGGTCCGCGCGGTCGGCAGCCACCGCGAACTCGTCACCGCCGACCCGCTGTACGCCGAACTCGCGGCCACCCAGTTCCTGGCCACGGCCGAAGGCTGACCGGGGCGCGCCGTCCTGAGCCGGAGGCGGGCGCTCGGGCATTCGTGAGAGGTGCCCGGGGCGCCACGACGACGAGACGATCCACGCGCCGAACACCGGCACCGGACCATGCCTGCCCGCCCGGCGACGGGGCCCCGGCGGTGCGTTTCCCGACGTCGGGGAACCGGCGGCGCGTGGGCGAATGTCTGCTCGGGCATGACCTTCCAGCAGATCACCCACGGCTGCGCGCAGTTCTGGCGCTTCGGGATCGACCAGGTGCGGGCCGTCGCCTTCGCCGTGGTTCTCGTCGGCGGCATCGGCGCCTCGCGGCTGCTGCCCGCCGATCTGCCGGTCGCACGGTACGACCTGCTCCTGCTCTTCGGCGTGGCGCTGACCGTCCTGGCGCGCAAGGTCGGCTGGGACGGGCCCCGGGACACGGCCGTGATCCTGGGCTGCCACCTCGTGGGGCTGCTCTTCGAGCTGGTCAAGGTGCGGATGGGCTCGTGGAGCTATCCGGAGGAGGCCGTGTTCAAGATCTCCGGCGTTCCGCTCTACGGCGGATTCCTCTACAGCGCGGTCGGCAGCTACTGCTGCCGAGCCTGGAAGATCATGGATCTGTCGCTGTCCGGGTACCGACCAAGGACGATGGCGGTGCTCGCGGCGGCCGTGTACGTGAACTTCTTCTCGCATCACTGGTTGCCTGACGTCCGGCTCCTGCTCGCCGTGCTCCTGCTCGCCGCGATGGCGGGCACCTGGGTGCACTTCACGGTGGGCCGCTCCCGCTACCGCCTTCCCCTGGCCCTTGCCTTCGCACTGATCGGCTTCTTCCTCTGGGTCGCGGAGAACGCGGCCACGTACGTCGGCGCCTGGAGCTACCCCCACCAGCTCGACGGCTGGCAGCCGGTCCCGCTGGACAAGTTCGGTGCGTGGGCGCTGCTGATCAGCGTCACCTTCGTCATGGTGGCTCGTACCCGAGACGACGCGGGTGCCGGCGACCGGACGACGCCGGATCACGCGATGCGGTCCCGCAAGGTCCGGGTGCCGGAGAAAGCAACGCCCGCCGTGCCGCGGTTCCGCGAGGCACAGGCCGGCCCCGCCCCGGGTGAGTCCGACGACAGAGACACCGAGTGTCAGGTGTCGTCACCCGCTCTGGGATCGGCGGGGGTCAATCCGCGCGCGGCGGACGGAAGTCCACGGAGGTGACGAGGACGTAGTCGAAGTAGATCGGGTCCCCTTCCTCGTCCATCGGGTAGTCGAAGCTGCTCTCGTTCGAGAGGATCACCTTGAGGCCGGGGAGGGTGTCCACGCCGTCATCGTTCAGCTCGACCGTGTGGCCTCGTTCCTCAAGGCGCTCCAGGAGGTCATCGCTGGGTGTGCGGAAGACATCGAGGCCGTCCAGGACGACCGTCACGTCCGCGTCCTCGATGCGGAAGCGATGCACATGGATATCGGTCAGGACTCCCTTGGTGAAGCCGAGAGTGAGCTCCGCCTGGGACTCACCGTGCTCGCAGAGCACCTGTCCAGGCGCGTCACCGTAGTCCGGGTCGGAGGCGGCGAAGCCCACTTCGCGCGCGGCCCCGACCGCCTCGTCGGCAGACATGCCGAACCTGACCGCGGCGACGCCCACCTCCGGCAGCAGCTGCAGAATCATTGCCATCCCTTCCGGCCTTCCGAGGCGCCGCCCTCTCTGCAGTTCTCAGGAGTAGACGACTGGGCATCCGCGCCGGATCGAGTGCTGGGCAGCGCGCAGAAACAGGACGACGTAGAAGGCTGTATCCAGATCCTTGCTCCATGCTCTCGTCCGGACAGCGGCCGATCCTTTCGCTGCTCCGTTCATGAACCACATGGTCAGATCGAGGTTGCCACACGTCTCCGGTGTCTCCGCAGGCAGCTCGATGACCGACGCCAGCCGCTCGGCGATCGCCAACACCTGAGGGGCGCCGGCGACCATGGTCGACGACTCCGTGAAGCTCGTGTCGACGGGGAGCCAGACCTCCTCGTCAAGCGACACCGGCACCAGCACCGTCCAGCCGCAGAGAGTCTCCACCTGCTCGTGTGACAGGTGTGCCTGACACAACGCAACGAACCCGTCCATGGAAGGGACCAGCTTCTCCTCGAAGGCCTGCCCCGACCCGTCCGGCACGGGCTCGAACGGCGGCAGCCCCCGTCGCCTCAGCTCCTGGTTCAGCGCCGAGGCGACCTCCCCCCATCCGCCCTCTTCCTCACCGAACCACTCCTCCGCGCCGACACTGACCAGGTATATCCCCATGGCCCCAACGTACGGCGCACCACTGACACGCTGGGCAGAACAACCCCTTCTACGGGCCACGGAATCCGTGCAAGGAACCCGAGAACGGACAGCGCATCGACCGCCGATGAACGTCCAGATCCGTGCAACGGACCGGACCGAGGCATGTGACCGCGGCCGCCACCACGTCCGCCAGGCACCCACCAGATGCGCGCATTCCCATAGAGACGAACTCTTAGTCGGTCACCGTCCACGTGTGGTTTTGGTTGAAGACTGCCTGCATCGCGAAGGTGCCGTCGAAGGGAACGGCGGCTCGCTCGACGATCTCATCGGGGGCAAGCACATCTCCGAGTCCGGTCGAAGCGCTGGCCGCGACGACGTACCGGCCGTTCTGCGGGGTGAATTGCGTGGTCGTGCTGGGTTGCGCCTGTACCGCGAAGACGGGGGATCCGGACTGTCCGATGCCGATCGAGATGGTGTCGGCGGGCACGGACGCCAACTGCCTGATGTAGAGGGAGCCCTGTTGGGGGTTGGTGGTGGCGGAGCCATGCAAGAACTTCGGCCATCCGCTCTGGGTGTCCATGCCGAGCCGGATCTGGTTCTGAGCCAGACTGAACGGGTCGGCGGCTACCCGTTCTCCTGCCGTGAACGTGCCGCCGACAACGAGCGGACCGGTCGGCGCCCAGACGAAGCTGTAACCCAGGTCCCAGCTGAAGTGGCCGATGTTCTGCTCCGCCACGTACTTGGCCAGCCAGGCAAGTGGCTTCAAGCCCGCGGCGGCGACGCCGACATACTCCTGGAACAGAAAGAAGTCCCAACCCTCATTCGAGTCGTTGACGACTGTGAGGCTGTATTGCGTCGCCGCCGCGGCCTGCCGTGCGCCGATGAGGGAGGGTCCAGCGAGGGCTCCGGCGCACGCGGCGCTGCCGGCAAGGAACCGCCGTCGGGACAGTTCGGAACCGTGGTGGTGAGATGGCACGCCCGTCTCCTTGACGATCGCCGGCGCCGTTGCCGGCGCGCGCAGGTGCGCTGAGGACCATCAGACTGACTGCCGGAACCGCGCGGCGAGTGCTGATTGACGTCGCTGTCGTCCAGACGGTCTCGCCTCTTCACTCCCCAGTGGATCGATCCACTGGGGAGCCTCTCCTCTGCCGCTCCGACTGCCGTGATCACACGAACGGACGCTGCGAGCCCAGGCCCTACGAGCCGACGGCGATACCTTTCGCCCCCTAGAGCTCGGATCCGCCCCATTCCGTGACGGTCACCTCGTCGCCGACGGACACCTTGCCGGGGCGGAGGACGGCGAACTTCGCGCCGAAGGCGATGCCGCCTTCGGTGGCTCTCCGGTAGGTGGCCAGTGTGCGCAGGGGTTCCGGACCGGCTCGTGTGCCCGTTTCCTGGTCGACCAAGGTGACGGCGCAGCGGATCGCCAGCTTCGCGTAGCCCAGTTCGGCCTCGCCGATGGAGAGGCGGTGGGTGCGGTCCTCGGTGTGGGCGTCGTCCCAGCCGTCGACGACGACGTTCGCGCGGAAGCGGTTCGCGGGGACGGGCGGGGCGCCGCGCGCGGCCAGTTTCCGGTCGAGCAGGTCCAGGGTGGCGCGCGAGACGACATGGAGCGGGCAGCTGTCGGCGTAGCCGGAGGTGCCGGGGGTCCTGCCGTCCGTCACGCGGTGGTGTTCCGGCGGTACCCGTACCAGGCGGCTGGGGGTGCGGAGCACGTCCGAGAGCCACGAGGCCGCCGGATCGCCCTGGTCGATGCCCTGATACGGGGCGCCGAACAGGTCCACCGCCCGTCGGGCACCGGAGGTGTCGACGTCGATCGTGAGCGGCTCGGTGTCGGGGGCGTGCAGTTCGAGCCGTGTGCCCTCCGGGTCCACGATGGGATGGATCAGGGCCAGACGGGGATCACGGCGCTGCGTACGGAACACGCCCTGCTCGCTGACGACCATGAAGCTGCGGTCGTGGGCGAGGCCGGCGGGCGTCAACAGGGCGTCGGTGACCGACGTACCGGCGCAGCTCTTGATGGGGAAGTAGGACAGCTCGACGACGCGGGCCATGGGACGACTCCCGCTTCAGCCGGTGACGAGGGCGAGGGTGAAGCCGTCGTAGCCCTTGGCATCGACGCTCCGGACCGTGGCGCCGGTCCACCGGGGCTGGACGGCGATGAGTTCGGTGAGGCGGCGTACGCCCTGGACCCGGGGATCGGTACCGGTCGCGTCGCTCTCTGCGGCAGCCGCGAACAGTGGATCGTCCTCCTCCACGAGGAGGCCGTTGAAGTGGTCGGCTACCGCGGTCCACGTGGGCAGGGACACCGTGGGTTTCCTTCCGATACTCACCAAGTTCCGAGAAGGAACCTACTATGCCGCTTCGTCGGACTGCCAACGGATTTCGGGAGCGGACGGACGCGTGGACGGCGCGATACCGACGATGCCTGCCCTGATCGCGCGGGCCGCAGGGGTCGCCGTGGTGACGCACCGCCGCAAAGTCTGGACGCATGCACAACAGGGCCGGCAGGTGCCGACCTCCCGAACAGTGCGGACACCCCGATCCGGCGAAGGCGCGATGGTTCACCTTGGCTCTTATCGTGGGAATCACGGGACAGCTCCGAGCACAGAGGCGGGCCGGCCATGGCGGAGGCGGGAATCGACCACGAGGCGGTGTTCCAGGCACTGCCCGCCATGGTCGCGCTGCTGACTCCCGAGCTGGTGTACGTGGACGTGAACGAGGAGTTCGTGCGTATGTCGGGCCGCTCGCGCGAGCAGCTGGTGGGCCGGTACCTCTTCGACGTCTTCCCCGACAACCCCGGCGACCCCGCCGCCACGGGCGCGCGGAACCTGCACGCGTCACTCCAAAGGGTGCTCACCACCGGCGAGCGGGACACGATGGCGCTGCAGCGTTGCGACGTCGAGTCCCTCGAACGGCCGGGCGAGTGGGAAGAGCGGTACTGGAGCCCCGTCAACGCGCCGGTGTTCGGACCGGACGGCCAGGTGGTGCTGCTGCTGCACCGCGTCGAGGAGGTCACCGAACTCATCAAGGCACGCGGCGCGCGCGGCAGCCGTACCCGGGTGCTGGAGGCGGAGCTGTACACCCGGGCCAGGGAACTGCAGGAGCTCAACGAGCGGCTTCGCGAGGCACACGCCCGCGAGCGCGAGGTCGCCCTCGCCCTGCAGGACGCGATGCTGCCCGCCCCGGGCCCCGTCGGCCACCATCGGGTCGCCGTGCGCTACCGGCCCGCCATCGGAACGCTCAACGTCTGCGGCGACTGGTACGACCTCGTCACCCTGCCCGGCGATCGCATCGCCGTCGCCGTCGGCGACGTCGTCGGCCACGGCCTTCAAGCCGCCTGCGTCATGGGCCTGCTCCGCAGCGCGCTCAGCGCCACCTCCCACGTCGCCGACGGCCCTGCCCAGGCCCTGGAAGTCCTCGGCCTCTACGCGCGCTCCGTCGAGGGCGCCGAGAACGCCACCGCCGTCGAGACGTACGTCGACTGGGAGACCCACACAATCACGTACAGCAGCGCCGGCCACCCTCCACCGGCCCTGTTCCGCACCGACGGCACCGTCGAATTCCTCGACCAGGCCACCGACCCCCCACTCGGCGCCCGACCGGACCACGTTCCCCGCCCGCAGGCAACCACGTCCTTCACCGAAGGCGACACTCTCGTCCTCTACACCGACGGTCTGATCGAACGCCGCCGCGAGGACATCGACGTCGGCCTCGCCCGCCTCGCCGACTCCCTCACCCACCACCGCGGAGCCGACCCCGAGGCACTCGCCGAGGCGCTTCTTCTCGACCTGCTCCCGGCCGTCGGCGCCACCGACGACACCGCCCTCGTCATCGTCCGGCTCTGATACCCCCGGCATCCTGGCGATCACCCGACGGGCGTCGCGCTGCTACTTTGGCCGAATACCGCGGGAGAGGTTGGCAAGGAAGTGGACAGTGACCTGCGGCTCGCAGCTGTGTGGGCCCTCGGCGAGCTCGGGCGGAGCCACGACTTCCGGGATCGGGCGGATGCCGGTCATGGCTTGGCAGGCTTCGCCGACATGCGGGAAGCCGTCGGGCCGCTGCTGGAACTCGTGCTCGACCCACGTGACACCTTCGTCACCCGAGCGACCGCGGAAGCCTTGCTTCGGCGCATGGACAAGGCCGGGCTGACGATAGTCGCGTCCGCGCTGGCGGCCGCCGACTCGAATCACAGTGATTGGATCGGCACCGCAGTCGTCGATGTGTTCAGCATCTTCTCCGTCGACCGGGACAACGCGCTGCAGCTGTGCGAGGAGATGTCGCAGGATGCTGCCGACCCCATGGCCCAAGGGGCGGGTCTGCTGCACGAGATCCTGGCGGCGATCAATCCGGTTCTTCGCCCCGCGTAGCGCCTCAGCCTCGGGCCGGTGTCAGTGGCCTCCGCGCCGGCCACCAGGCCGGCGAGCGCGTCCAGGTGACTGAGGCGGAATGGCGAGTCGCAACGCTGAATCCACGGACGGCTGATGACGTGGGGCTGGTTCCTTCGGTCTCCAGCCACTGGGGGCTCTCTGCGGCCATGCACAGCGAGCCCGCGAACCGGCCTGAGATTTAATCGCTGGCGCGCGGCCCCGTGGCCCGCATACGTTGGCATCGCGACCGCGCCCCCGATGCGCCCGGCTGCGGCTACTTCCTACGACACTCAAGTGACGCCGCCGCCTCCTTTGATCTCGGCGGGCGCGGCCGACCCAGCCCCGACAGATCTACGTTGCGGGGCCGTTCATTCCTTGGATCCGGGGGGATTCACTGCCTCGCTACACCCAACGCGTCTCCAAAGTCTGGTCTGAGATGCTCGTGGCCCCGCACGTCTCGGCGGCCGCCCGCACCCCACTCGAACCGTGGGTCCACCACGGACCCACCGAGCGGGAACTCCGCACTCACGCCGGCGGCCCGGCCTTCACGCGGGAGCCCCGCGAAGAGCTCTTCCTGCTGGCGGTTGCCAACTTCGTCTCTCAGCAGACCTTCTACGAGAGCGGTAAGGAGCGCGACGACAGGTACGCCCGGCTCGTGGGCGAACTCGCTGTCGAGGACCCGGCATGGACAGCCGGTCTGCTGCGCTGGCTTCGCAGCGAGGGCAACCTGCGCACCGCGTCCCTGGTGGGCGCCGCCGCGTACGTGCGAGCCCGGCTCGAGGCCGGGTCGTCCAACGGCCCTTCCAACCGATCCGTGATCGACTCGGTGCTCCAGCGCGCAGACGAGCCGGGAGAGTTGCTTGCCCACTGGACCTCGGTATACGGGCGGAACGTACCCCAGCCCGTGAAGCGGGGCATCGCCGATGCCGTACGCCGACTGTACTCATCCCGGTCTCTGCTGAAGTACGACACCGCGTCCAGGGGCTTCCGCTTCGGCGACGTGCTCAACTTGGTGCACGCTTCCCCCGACCCGGACAAGCCCTGGCAGGGCGCGCTCTTCCGGTACGCCCTGGACCGCCGCCACCACCCGGAGCTGGCTGTTCCGCCGGCTTCCGACTCCCTGCTGACAGCGCACCGGGCACTGATGGAGCTGCCGGTGGACGAGCGGCGGGCGGTGGTGACCGGGCCGGACGGCCCCGAGCGGCTGGCCGCCGCGGGCATGACGTGGGAGGCCCTGGCGGGCTGGCTCCACGGGCCGATGGACGCCGCCGTCTGGGAGGCCGTGATCCCCACGATGGCACCCATGGCACTTCTGCGGAACCTACGGAACTTCGACGAGGCAGGAGTCTCGGACGAGGTCGCGGCCCGGGTCGCCGCACGACTCTCGGACGCCGGCGAGGTCGCCCGTTCCCGGCAGTTCCCCATGCGTTACCTGGCCGCCCACCGACACGCGCCGTCTCAGCGCTGGGCGGCCGAGTTGGAACGGGCACTGAGCCACTCCCTGGCCAACGTACCGTCCCTGCCCGGCCGGACGCTGATCCTGGTGGACCGGTCCGACTCCATGTTCTGGGACACCGTATCCGAGCGGTCCAAGCTGACCCGTGCGGACGCGGCGGCGGTGTTCGGCAGCGCGTTGGCCATGCGTGCCGAACAGGCGGACCTGGTGGAGTTCGGCTGGACCAGCGCGGACGTGCCGTTCGAGCCGGGCGAACCGGTCCTCGAAGTGCTGAAACGGTTCCACCGTCTCGGAGGCACCTACACCACGAAGGCTGTGCGGACCCACTACCAGGAGCACGACCGCGTCCTGATCGTCACCGACGAGCAGAACGCGCACTACGGCCCCGGCGGGCCGGCCGAACCTGTTCCGGTCGAGATCCCGGTCTACACATGGAACCTGGCGGGGTACCAGCCCGCCCACGCTCCCGCGGGCCCCCACCGCCACACCTTCGGCGGCCTCACGGACGCCGCATTCCGGATGATCGGCCCCATCGAGGCCGGCCGCCAGGCCGCTTGGCCGTGGACGGCTGACCCGGCTTAGAAGGCCCAGATCGTGCCGTCGTCGCGGCGCACGAACAGCGGGCTGGGAGACGCCACACCCACGCTCACCCCCGGACCCCCTGCTGTTCGTGGTGGTCGGCGGCGCGGTGGCGGCATGGTTGGTCCAACGCCAGAAGGCGGCACAGTGGGAGCGGGTGCGATTGCAGGGTCTGCGCTACGCGCTCTCGCAGCTCGACTCCTTGCATCACCGGGACTTCGAGCGCGTGGTCCGGGACCTGATGCGCCGCGACGGGTGCGCGGACGCGGTGCAGGTCGGCGGGGCTGGTGACAACGGGGCGGATGTGAAGGCCACCGATCCTTTCGGGCGCCGCTGGGTCATCCAGTGCAAGCACCGCCGTGCGGGCCTGGCAGGCTCCGCCGTGGGCACCCCTGACCTCCAGGTCCTCAACGGCACCGGGCGGGGGAGGGGGCCATCGGCCGCCCTGCCCATACGCACCTGAACGGTGACGTGAGGCTGTCCGCCCATGGGAAGTTGCCTGGATACGCCGGGCCCAGCTCGGGGAGTTGAGCCCCGGCCGGGAAGGGGGCCCGGCCGGGGCGGCGCAGGGTCAGCTGTCCGGGCACTCCTTCCACGCGAGGTGGTAGACGGTGCTGATGTCACCGTCGGTGGAGTCCATGGTCATGTAGCTGGTGGTGGCCGGGTTCGACGTGCCGGCGTTCACGCGGAGCTCGGTGTTGATGTTGAAGTTCCGCTGCACACCGCAGGGCGCCCACACGAGCTGCGCCCAGTCGGTGTCGTCGGTGGCCTGCCAGTTGTCCTCGTACGGGCCTCGGAAGGTGTGGGTCCGGGACGCGGTGTTCGGGGAGCCCTGGAAGTAGTACGAAGCCTTCTCGGTGCTGCTCGCGCCGGGCCGGAGCGACGCGTAGCCGCGGTAGTCGGCGCTGGCGATCGCGTAGGTGAAGCCGTGGGGCACGTGCACCAGGAGGTTGAGCTGGCAGTTTCTGCGGGCCGCCGTGGGGGAGGAGTTGCCGCCCACCTGCGCCAGGTAGTCGCTGTAGGTGACGGTGAAGGCGGTGTTGTCCTCGGACACGGCGATGGCGGTGGTGCCCTGGGGACAGCCGGAGCCGTTCACCGTGGCGACGTCGATGACGATCTTGTCCGGGGGCGGGTCGACGATCGACGACGGGCTGGCCTGTGTGGGCAGGGCCGAGGCGAACAGAGCGACGATCGCTCCGCTCACGAGCAGGGGGACTCTCATGGTGCTCCCATCCAGTGCTTCAGTGCCGGGCGTTCGGGGCGCACGGGTGCGTCCGGTCGCGGGGCGGGAGTGCGGCGCGCCACGGGGGCGGGCGGCAGGCGTGGACCTGTTGCGGTGGATCGAGACGCTGGCGGTGCGAGGGGTAGTCCAGCGGACAACGGTTGAACTATCATGTACATGTCATGCTGGCTTCTGGAGGCTCCCCACCGGTGCGGGCGGGGGTGGTCGAATGCTAGAAGCCCGAGCACGGAAGGGCAGTGGGGAGCCCAGCCAACAATCGCCCTGTGAACGGCCCTCGTTTTGGCTCAGAACAGCGGGGTCGCGACCCATGCATCCCATGCGTCCCATGGGAATCGGGCGCCCCGCCCGTCACGACTGCGCTTGACGTCCATATCGGCCTTGTTCGTGCCGGCGCGGTGCCACCGGGCCCTGACGCTCGTGAGGCCGTGCCATCGAGGGGGAGTGGGGACGGCGGCGAGGGGCTCGTGGGTGTGTACGGTCCCGGCGGGTCGGCGCACTCCGGAGGCGCGTACCCGAACGGTTCTCGGACGCAGGGTCCCTTGGGCAGCCTCAGCCGAGCTGCTCGGCCAGGCCGACGATGATGCCCTCGGGGCCGCGGATGTAGCACAGCCGATAGACGTCCTCGTACTGCGCCAGCTCGCCGACGAGTTCTGCGCCGTGGGTACGCAGACGGGCGACAACGTCGTCGATGTCGTCGACGGCGAACATGATGCGGCGAATGCCCAGCGTGTTCGCCGGCGCGTCCTTCGGCTCGGCTCGGATCGCCTTCGGCGCGTGGAACATCGCCAGCTCGATTCGACCGTGGCCGTCGGGGGTTCGCAGCATCGCGATGTCCTGTCGCACGTCGTCGATCCCGATGACTCGCTCCACCCAACGTCCTTCGACCGGCGCCTTGCTCTCCAGCTCCATGCCGAGTTCGACGAAGAACGAAATGACGGCGTCAAGGTCCTCGACCACGATGAGGACGTTGTCCATGCGCTGGATCGTCATGCTGGGTCTCCCTGGTGTCGTACGGCCACGGTGACCGCATCCACCCCCGAGACGGAGCCGCCACGCCGTTCTCGACATGCGGCGATCACGTGAGTCGGCCGGGTCCGCGGCCGCTCGCCGCCGCTCCGTTCCACCCGGATCCGCCCGACGCGCTCGGTGAGCCCTGCGCCGGAGGACGATGAGGGAAGGGCCGGTCTCAGCGGGCCCGCGTACGTTTCGGTGCACCGCCCGTCGGGGCGCCAAGGAAGGGTGGGGCGTGGAGTCGGTCGGAGACACCGGCTGGCAGCCGGGCCTGAGGCCACCTGGTAGCTGGAGACGGTGCCCAAACAGCCCGGCTACAACAAGCGCCTGCGCAAGGCCGCCGAGCTGCTTCGGCGGGTGGCCCGGCTCCTGGCCACCGACACCTCCGTGTGGAGCGACGACGTGTGGATCGTGGACTCCACGCCGGTGGAGTGCGGCCGCTCCCGCGAGACCGTCAACCCTCCGACCTGGTCGGGGATGGGCTGAGTCCGGTTACTACGCCAGCCACAGCCGCTTCTTCTGGGGCATTCGGCTGCACGTGGTGCGCACCCTCCAGGGCCTGCCCGTCTCCTTCGCCCTGACCGGAGCGAAGGCCGACGAGCGGGAGACGCTGCTGGACCTGTTCGCGGCCGAGCCGGGCCTCCTCGCCAGCCCGGGCAGACGCTGATCGGCGACGAGCCCTACTTCGGCAGGGGCTTGGAGGCCCAGCTGGCCGAGCAGGACGTCCGGCTACTGCGGCCGGCCCGCAAGGGCGAGCCGGAACGGGCCGGGTCACAGCTGTTCAAGCCGTTGTGGCAGGTCATCGATTCGGTCAACGAGAGCTTCAAGGACCAGCACGACCTCGAACGCCACCGCTGGCACATCCCCGGCGGAGTGATCGTCGGCGTCCTGCAGCGCATCCTCGTGCTGACCGCGGACATCTGGCACAACGATCACACCAGCTGGTCGGGCCTACGCTCGCTGACCGCCTACGATCACTGATCCGGGAAGCTGATCACTCGCCGGCAGGTTGGGCTGAGTTCGCTGTCGGCAAAAGCCCCGAGAAGAAACACGACAGCCTGCCAGCATGACCCGATGAGCAAGCAGACGGCCGTACGCCGAATCGACCTGGGCTACTTCGTCCGGCCGGCATCGGAAACTGGTGGCTCGCAGCCGCGAGTCGAACCCGTCCTCGCCTATCTCGTGCAGCGCGACGATGGACTGATCCTCTTCGACACCGGTGTCGGCGCTGCCGACCCAGAAACCGAAGCCCACTATCGCCCCCACCGCAGGCCACTTGAGGCAGCGCTCGCGGCCGCAGGCGTCACCCTCACGGACATCTCCCTGGTCGTGAACTGCCACCTCCACTTCGACCACTGCGGCGGGAATCCCTTGCTTGGCGGCAAGCCCATCCTCGTGCAGTCCGTGGAGCTGGCCACCGCCCGCCGAGGCGACTACACCATCGACGAACTCGTCGACTTCCCCGGCGCCACCTACAAGGAGATCACCGGAGAAGCCGAGGTCTGGCCGGGAGTCTGGATCATCCCGACCCCCGGGCATACCGCCGGGCACCAGTCGCTCGTGATCCGACAGAACGACGGCACCGTGGTCCTCGCCGGCCAGGCCCACGACTTCGCATCCCACTTCGCCTCGGACCACCTGGCCCGCCAAGCCGTCCTCGACGGCCTCGAACCGCCGCTTCCCACCTATCAGCCGTGGCTGGAGCGGCTCACCGAATTCGACCCCCGCCGAGTGCTCTTCGCCCACGACTGCTCCGTTTGGGAACCACCCCAGCACAGCGGTTGATGCCGGCCACCCCAACTATCTGCGCCCAGCACGTGGCCGCGTCTCAAGCCCACACCGCTTTGACCACGGCGTGGCCTGCCGAAGCCGCCTGCTCGTAGAACTCCCGGAGGGCCCGGTGATGTTCGAGGTGTTCCTGCCTGGTCCAGCCGAAGGCGCTGAACTTGGCACCGACAACGTTCCACAGCTCGTCGAAAGAGACAGCCGTAAGGAAACCCGCGGCCTGCGACACACCAGACGGCTCCAGAAGCATCAGCGGGGGATTGGAGGGGGCGGCGTCAGTGCTCTGGGGCACGGGGCGGCCGCCGTAGATGGGCAGGGTCCAGGGCTCGTCGGCGTCTGGACAGAAGGTATCGGCTGCGGCATAGAGGTCGTTGACGGCGTCCCAGCCCTTGTTGATCGAGTGGGCGATGCCCGCCGCGTACTCGTCGATGTCGTTCTCCCAAGCCTCGGACATGAACGCAGCGAGCCAGGTGTGGTCGTCCCGGATCTCGGACTCAGCCACGGCACGAAAGTGCAGGTAGATGCTCACTACGACGAACCCCTCAGCTCGACGACCCACCCGTCGGGCCGAACGGACAGAACCTACTTGAGGGCGCTGACAGCCACGTGTCGTCGATATCGACGCCGAGCGCTGCAACCGCGAACCACTGACGGGTTGCTCGTTGTGCTGGTTGGAAGTGACGACGCTTCCAGTCAGCTTGGGGAGGCGGGATAACGTAGCCGGTCAGGGTTCGCAGGCTGACCGAGCAGGAGGGGAAGAAGCTGCAGCAGGTCGTGCGGCGGGCAGTGGGCAGTGAAAATCACTACCGAGGGCATCCGCTGGGGCGGACGACCCCTCAGTGCAGCTGCCTGACGGACCACCTCGGTTGAAGCATCAGGCCGAGTGCAGGGGTGGGACGTTCCTCGCGAGCGCGGCGGCTTGCAGCAGGATGCTCGGCTCGGCGCCGGGGTCCTCGACCATGGCGATGCCGGCCGCCTGGATGTCGAAGCCTGTCGGCCAGATGGTGACGTCGCTTGCCAGTGCGCCCTCCAGCTTCGCCCGTGTCAGGTCGGCACCAGTGAGATCGGTTCCTCGGAGGTCGGCCAGTCTCAGATCCGCACCCGTGAACTTGGTGCCATGGCCCCGCGCCTTGCGCAAATTCGCCTCCCGCAGGTCGGCGTGGGAGAAGTCGGCGTCGCTGAGGTCGGCCCTGACCATGCGAGCCCCGCGCAGGTCGGCTTCGATGCAGCGGCTCTGGTGGAGAATCGACGTCCCGAGCTCGACGTGCCGCATGTTGGCTCCGATCAGCGATGCCTTGGTCAGGTTGCCCTGGTAAAAGCTCGCCGCTTCCAGGCAGGCGCCGTCGAAGTTGATGTGGTGCAGCCACAGTCCGTCGCAGTCGGCCCGACGCAGGTCGGTGTAGCTGACGTTGAGCCAGTCGGGTCGGCGTTCCTGGCACAGGACTCCAATGCCGGTGAGCGCCACCTGGGCATCCGGGGCACGGGTCTCCAGCGGAGGCACGGAGTTGATGGAGGCTTCCGCCGCAGGGGAGTCCTGCCCTTGCGGAGGCCATGGCAGGTGAGTCCGGAGGAACGCGGCCTTGATCGAGATGACTGCCTCCCGGTCGTGAGCCGAGTGCTCCGCGATCCGCCACAGCGCGTACAGGCCGCCGATCCGCACGTCCGTCTTCTCGCCGCCGAGCTGGTCGACCGCCCGGCTGAAGCGGTCGGTGATGTATCCCTCCCGGGTGGCGTTCAGCCCCTCCTGATTGACCCTCAACTGCCGCCAGGTCGCGTACGCGCCAAAGAGGACGACAGCGCCACCGACCGCCTGCACGAGCGTCGTGCGTACGTTGTTCACAGCTCCGAGCCGCTCAGCGGCCGAGATCCTGGCCCCGCCGAGATCGCGCTCGACCACCAGCCCAGGCAGCACCACGACCACTACGGCCAGCGCGGCGAGCACGGCCAGCATCGCCGCCACCGCGAGAAGAGCGGAACTGGCCCGACGCCGCCGAGAGGCGCCGGGTATGCGGCGGCCATGAGTAGATCCCCCCGTATCCATGCGCACATGATCGCAGAGCGGCGCGGAAGGCACCCCTCACTGCCGCCCCGCGGCCTCCCATTCCTGGTGCGCGGTTCGGACGCGGTGCCACAGCTCCGCTCGCGCGGGGTCGTCGACGTCGGTCAGGTTCAGGCGGAACACACCGGCCAGTACGTCGTACCAGTCGTCGGCCGAGTCGATGGTCCGCTCGTCCGTGCCTCCCGCGTGGATCCGGCGCAGCACGCACCCACGTAGGACGTCCACGCCCTTGGCGCCGCGGAGCTGCGCGGTGAGGACCCGGACGAAGCCGGACTCGGGAGAGGTGGACAGCCGGACGTGCTCCGCGGCGAAGGAGGACAGCTCCACGGGGTCCGGCGCGAAGTCCATCGCCGTGAACGCGCCGCGGGGGTCATGGGTGAACCGCCAGCCGCCCGGCACCGCCACCGACGGGGCCATCGCGTACGTGAACGGCCCCTGGGTGTAGCTGCCTTCGCGCAGCGGCAGCGGCTCGTGCATCCCGCCTGCCAGCCCGGTGTCGACCAGCCACCGCTCGCCGTCGAGCCGCACGGTGAGCGCGAGATGGTCACCGCCCGCGCCCGCGGTGTCCTCGGGGGTGCCCTGCACCCCGGCCCGGTGCAGGGTGACGTCGTAGCCGAGGGCCGTCAGCAGCGCGCTGAAGGCCCCGTTGAGGTGGAAGCAGTAGCCGCCGCGCCCGCGCACGATCCGGGCCACGGATTCCTCGGCGGCGATGCCCGTCGGCCGCCCCAGATGGATGTCGAGGTTCTCGTAGGCGACCCGCTCCACCTGCGCCCGGTGCAGTGCCCACAGCGCCTCGGCGGTCGGGGCCGCCGGCCGGGCCACTCCCAGTACCGCCAGATACCCGTCGACGTTGATCATGCTCTTCCTCACTACCCGAACGGATGATCAGCATATGCGCCGGGACCACTGCCCAGGCGGCGTCGGAATCCTCCCCATCCCTCGACGCCAGGTCAGCGATTCGATGATCGGAAGGGCGTGCGGCTTGCGCGGCGGCCTCGGTTCGTCCAGCGGTACCGCACGCTCGAAGGTCTGGCCGGCCATCAGACGCCTTGGCGTGTCGGAGGCATGTCCGGAGGAGGCGTGGCGGCAGGTAGCGCCCGGCCGGGTGTGGTGTGCGGCGTCCGGGTGGCGGAGCGGGCCGAGACGCGTTGCGATGGGGCTCATGAAGGAGCCGCCCGCCCGTACACGGCCCGCGCCGCCGCCCGCCGGGACGTGGAGGGACCTGCCGCCCGCGGCGGGCGCCGTGGTGATGGCCACCGGCATCCTGTCCGTCGGTTTCCATCTCGACGGCCGTGAGGCGCTCTCACGCGTCCTGCTGTGTCTCGCGGCCCTGGTCTGGCTGCTGCTCGCGTGGGACTTCGGCGTCCGTCTGCTGCGTAGTCGGCGCCGTTGGCTGGCGGACGCCGACACCCCACCGGGTCTGACCGCCGTCGCCGCCACCACCATCATCGGCGTCCGGGTCGCCCTCCTCGGCTGGAACGCCTTCGCGGGGGTGCTGTTGGCGCTTGCCGTGGTGTTGTGGGCGGTGCTGCTGACGGCGGTGCTGAGGCATCTGCGGCGGCACATGCCGGGATCCGTATTCCTGATCTGCGTCGCTACGCAGGCACTCGCGGTTCTGGCCGCGGCCCTCGCACCCGCGGGGGGTGACTGGCTGGCCTGGGCGGCGCTCGTCTTCTTCGGTCTTGGGCTGGTGCTCTACGCGGACGCTCTGGCCCGGTTCGATTTCGGGCAGATCCTCCGGGGCGCCGGCGACCAGTGGGTGGCAGGCGGGGCGCTGGCCATTTCGGCGCTCGCGGGTTCCAAGCTCCTTGCGAGCGCCGTGTGGTCCGGGTCTGCCTACACGGCGTTGCGTACGGCCACTCTCGTGCTGCTCGCCCTCGACCTCGCCTGGTACGTCGTCCTGCTCAGCTCCGAACTGTTCCGTCCGCGCCCGCGCTACGACGTCCGGCGCTGGGCCACGGTCTTTCCCCTCGGCATGACGGCGGTCACCTCCCTGTCGACCGCGGCGGCGACGGGCATCGCCTGGCTCGACACGCTGGGAACCGTGCTCCTGTGGGTCGCCGCTCTCGCCTGGCTGCTGACCCTGTGCGAGCTGGTCGCACGGGCTGCCCCTCCGGTCGGCCCGTGAAGGGTTGCTGCGCGCGAAGTCGGGTGCCACGGTGGCCCCTCGACGAGCGTGACATCCCCCCAGGTCACGGGCGCGCCGGTGGGCAGGTGGGTATGACGTGAGCCGTCTCGTGCCGATGTCAGGACCCCTCGTTCGGCCGTCTCGAAGCACTGTTGGCGGCTCCGTACCACCGCGCCACAGTAAGGGCGGCGCCATTCCTTGGCGCCATCTGGGCGAAACTCTGGCCCGCCATGGCGCCAAGGGACTTGTGGTGGCGCCACGATGGTGCCACTATTACGTCATGGACCTCACCCCGTATGTTGACAATCTTCGCCATGAGCTCGGCGTGGCCGCCGAGGCGGGCGGGGACGAAGCTCGTGCTCTGGCCGACCGGCTGACCGGTCAACTGGAGTCGGCAGCCCGTCTGACCCTGCTGAACGCCCTGTCCGACGCGATGGACGAGGTCACCCGTGACCTGGCGCCCGGCTCGGTCGATCTGAGGCTGCGCGGCCTGAATCCCGAGTTCGTGGTGACCGCGCCGCCCGCAGTCGACGTCTTCGAGGAGGCCGACACTCCGGTGCAGGCCCCGCCGCCCCCGGTGACGGCCCCCGTGGAGGCCGAGGACGGCGCCACTTCGCGCATCAACTTCCGCCCGCCGGCCCAGCTCAAGGTCCGGGTCGAGGAAGCCGCGAGCCGCGAGGGCCTTTCGGTCAACGCGTGGCTGGTGCGGGCCGTGACCGCCGCCCTTGAGCCCGGCACGGCGGGCCGCAGCCGGAAGGGTTCGACGGGCCTTGGCCCGGCTGTCGGGCAGGGCTTCACCGGCTGGGTCCGCTAGCCGTACCGGGGAACGGCCTCACGCCACGGTCGTACCGTGACGCAACCGTGGGTCCGCGAGGCGCACCCGGAAGCACCGCACGGTCACGCTTGAACGACGACGTTCCCGGTGCGCCGGCCGCACCTGGAACCGCCTCACATCGCTGTCGCGCCACGGCACTTCAGCCGAGCACGAACCTCCACTGAGCCACTCAGCCACTCAGTCACTCAGCCAAAAGGACGGCACAGCCATGCCTGCTTTCGAAACCCCCGAACCCGTCTCCGCCACCGTCGAGCTCGAGATCGGGCGGGCCCGCATCGTCGCGGCCAAGCGCACCGACACCGTCGTCGAGGTGACGCCGAGCGACCCGGGCGACAAGCTGGACGTACAGGCCGCCGAGGAAACCAAGGTCACCTGCGCGGGTGGGAAGCTGCTGGTCAAGGGCCCCAAGAAGCGCTCGCTCTTCGGCAAGATCGGCGCGGTCGATGTGACCGTCGAGCTGCCCGCGGGCTCGGAGTTGATCGTCAGCACGGGCCTGGGCGAGCTCATCGGCGAGGGCCGGTTCGGCAACTGCCGCCTCACGACCGCGGCCGGGGACATCCAGCTCGACGAGGCCGCGGACGTGCGGCTGAAGACCTCGCACGGCGACATCCTCGTGGACCGTACGACGGGCCAGACCGAGATCCAAGGCTCGGGCCGTGTGCGGGTGGGCCGGATCGACGGGTCGGCGACCGTCAAGAACCTCAACGGCGAGACCGTGATCGGAGAGATCGGCGGGGAGCTGCGGGTGAACTCCTCGAACGGCCCCATCAGCGTCGTACGCGCGGGGTCCTCGGTCACCGCCAAGACCGCCAGCGGCTCCATCCGCCTCGGCGAGGTCGTTCGCGGCCAGATCACGCTGGACTCCTCTGCCGGAGGCTTGGAGATCGGCATCGCTGAGGGCACCGCGGCCTGGCTCGACGTACGCTCCACGGCCGGCCGCGTACGCAATGAGTTGGACGCGGCGGAGGGCCCTGGGCAGTCCACGGAGACGGTCGAGGTCCGGGGCCGCACGAGCGTCGGCGACATCGTGATCCGCCGCGCGTAGGCGCTCGTACATGCACGCGCGCAGGCGTGCACACAGACGGAGTTGGGACTGAAGCGCGCCGGCATGGGCGCAGGTATCGAATCGAGGGGGCGGAGAAAGAGATGCAACGCGGATTACGGACCAGCACCCCCGAAGCCCCTGGCGCCTTCGCCTCCTTCGTCCGCTTCGTCATCCTCGGCGGCGGAGTCGGCCTCGCCTCCAGTGCGGGCGTCGCCCTGCTCGCCGCCTCCCTGCCGTTCGCCCTGGCCAACGCCCTCGTCACGGTGGTCTCGACGATTCTCGCGACTGAGCTGCACGCACGGTTCACCTTTGCGGCGGGGCGGCGGCGCGGCGGGCGCGGACTGTTGCGCTGCGGCCTCCGGCACCACCTGCAGTCCGCCGGGACGGCCGCGGCCGCCTTCGCCGTGACCACCCTTGCGATGCTCGTCCTCTACGCGTTCGAGAGCGCACCCTCTCTCGTGGTCGAGCAGACCGTCTACCTCTCTGCCTCGGCCCTGGCCGGCACAGGCCGCTTCCTGGCGCTGCGCCTGTACGTCTTCGCCACCACAGGCAAGCGCCCCAGCCCGGTCACCCTCGACCTGCACCGGCCCCCAACCCGCCGCGAACTGCTCACCACCGCGTCCTGAACCAGCCCGGGAACAGGGCGAGGGCGCGGGGGCTGACCTCCGGAGCCGCCGGGCGGGCGCCTGCCGAAAGCCGTCGTCGAGGCCCTGACCACCCGCGCTCAGCACCGTCGGCACACTCGCCACCCCTGCTGTCACACAGAATGAGGATGGCGCCATAATGGCTCGCGATGGCGCCATCCGTGTGTCATGATGGCGATGCTCGCGATGCGCCATGCGGGCGCCAACTTGGCGTCAAGCCACTGGCCCAATGACCAGCCGGCACGTTTCGACGCAACCAACCGCTTTGACCAATCACTGATCCAATGGGAGTTCCTCCGTGGCTACGTTCCTGTCCAGGCTGGGCCGCCTCGCCTTTCGCCGACGGGGGGTGACGCTGCTGCTCTGGCTGCTGATATTCGGCGGCGTGGGCTTCGCGGCATCGTCCGCACCGGCGCCGCCCGCCGATACGTTCTCGATGCCGGGCACCGAGTCGCAGGAGGCCTTCGACCTGCTGACCGAGAAGTTCCCGGATGCGAGTGCCGATGGCGCCAGTGCCCGGGTCGTCGTCCGGGCCCCCGAGGGTGCGAAGATCACCACGCCCGCGCAGCGGACCAAGGTCGAGCGCCTGGTCTCCGAGCTGGGGGCGTCGTCCCCGCAGGTGGTGGGTGTCGCCAACCCGTACAAGAGCCCCGACATCAGCATCAGCAAGGACGGGACGACCGCCTACATGGTGGTGACGTACAAGGTTCCCGCGATGGAGGTCGGAGACAAAGCGCACGACGGGCTCGACGCGGCCACCGAGCGGGCCCGCGAGGCGGGGCTGACCGTCGAGGCCGGCGGTGACGCCGTGAAGATCGAGCAGGCGATGGGCGGCACCGGCGAGCAGATCGGCATCCTGATCTGCGCGATCGTCCTCGTCCTGACCTTCGGCTCGATGATCGCGGCCGGAATGCCGCTGATCACCGCGCTGATCGGCGTCGGCATCGGCATCTCGGGCATCACCGCGCTCGGCTCCACACTGGGGCTGTCCGGCACCACTTCAACCCTTGCGATGATGATCGGACTTGCGGTCGGCATCGACTACGCGCTGTTCATCGTGTCCCGTTTCCGCGCCGAGCGTGCCGAGGGGCGTACCCCCGAAGAGGCCGCGGGACGGGCCGTCGGTACCGCGGGCTCGGCCGTCGTCTTCGCCGGTCTCACGGTCATCGTCGCCCTCGCCGGGCTCGCCGTGGTGAACATCCCGATGCTCACCAAGATGGGCCTCGCCGCGGCCGGCACCGTCGCCGTCTCCGTACTCGTCGCGATCACGCTGGTCCCCGCCCTCCTCGGCCTCGCGCCGGTCAAGGTGATGGCCCGCAAGGGACGCCTGCGGTACGCGGTCAAGCCGCTGTCGGACCGTCAGCAGCGCAGGGCCGCCAAGCACGAGGCGAAGCTGGCCAGGAAGACCAAGCCCAACCTGGGGTCCCGCTGGGCAAGTTACGTCCTGCGCCACCCAGTGGCGGTCCTGCTCGTCGGTGTGGTCGGCCTCGGTACGGTCGCCGTTCCGGCGGCGAGCCTGGAGCTCGGCCTGCCGGGCGAGGGGCAGATGTCGACGGAGACGACCCAGCGCAAGGCGTACGACCTGCTTTCGGAGTCCTTCGGGCCCGGGTTCAACGGACCCCTGATGGTCACCGTGCAGACGACGGACACCAAGGCCAAGGCCGCCGGAGACGAGATCGGCAAGGCGCTCGGGAAGACGGCCGGTGTGGCCTCGGTCTCCCCGGCCACCGCCAACAAGGTGGGCGACACCGCGATCCTCACCGTCATCCCCACGACCGGCCCCACCGAGAAGAAGACCGAGGAGCTGGTACGCGAACTCCGCGACACCGCGGGCGGCCTGGAGCAGGGCACCGTGTCCCGGATCCTCGTGACCGGCCAGACGGCCATGTTCATCGACTTCTCCCAGACCCTCGACGACGCCCTGCTGCCCTACCTGGGCCTGGTCGTCGGCCTCGCCTTCCTTCTGCTCATGGTGGTCTTCCGCTCCGTCCTGGTCCCGCTCAAGGCGGCCCTCGGCTTCCTGCTCTCGGTGGCGGCGGCCCTCGGCGCCGTCGTGGCGGTCTTCCAGTGGGGCTGGCTCGCCGACGTCTTCGGCATCGACGCCCCGGGCCCGATCATGAGCACGATGCCGATCTTCATGATCGGCGTGGTCTTCGGCCTCGCGATGGACTACGAGGTCTTCCTGGTCAGCCGGATGCGTGAGTCGTACGCCCACGGGGCTCGTCCCGGCGAAGCGGTCGTCGACGGATTCCGCTACGGGGGCCGGGTGGTCAGCGCGGCTGCGGTCATCATGATGAGCGTGTTCTCCGGCTTCATCGTGGAGGACAACGACTTCGTCAAGATGATCGGCTTCGCCCTCGCGATCGCCGTTCTCTTCGACGCCTTCATCGTCCGGATGGCGATCGTGCCCGCGCTCTTCGCTCTGCTCGGCAAGTCCGCCTGGTGGCTGCCGAAGTGGCTGGACCGGATCCTGCCCCGGGTCGACGTCGAGGGCGAGAAGCTCGGCGAGGCGCAGGCCGCACCGCGCTCGCACCGCGACCGCACCCTGGTCGGCTGACCACCTCTCGGATTCGGGCGATGGGTCCGACGGAAGGCGCCCCCGTACCGGCTCAGGCCGGCGCGGGGGCGCCTTTGCGTGGCGCGGGGCAGCACCCCGGTGACGTACCGGCATCGCCGAAGCGCAGGCCAGGGCGACACCGTGCCACGTGGCCGACATGGATGGCGCCATGAGTGCTCGATATGGCGCCATCGGTGTGCCATGATGGTGGCGCAAGCGCGGTGCAGAACTGGCGCCTATGGCGCCAGGCGCTGACCCGGACCTCCAGAGCCAGGCCCTGCCGTACCCCCGCAGTCCCGACGTGCCACGTCAGACCCGTCAGGCCCCGCCGAACCCACCCCTTTCCCCACATCACTGGCCCCGCCGACCTCACCGGCTTCCCGACCTCACCGCTTCCGCCGAACCTCGCCGGCCCGCCCTCCCGGCCCCTGCCGGCCCAGCCCCTCGGACTCCCCAGAAGAGAAAGGCCCGCCCACCATGAACACCGTGACCACAGCGGCCACCAGCACCCGCTCCACGGCGATCTCCGCGATCGGCCTGCGCAAGTCGTACGGCGACAAGGTGGTGCTCGACGGCATCGACCTGCGGATTCCCGAGGGCACGATCTTCGCCCTGCTCGGCCCCAACGGCGCCGGCAAGACGACGACGGTCGAGATCCTCTCCACCCTGATCACCGCCGACGGGGGCGAGGCCCGGATCGCGGGCCACGACGTGAAGGCCGACGCCGGCTCCGTACGCACCCTGATCGGCGTCACCGGCCAGTTCGCCGCCGTCGACGGGCTGCTGACCGCCGAGGAGAACCTGCTCCTCATGGCCGACCTCTACCACCTGAGCCGCAGCGAGGGCCGCCGCCGCACCGCCGAGCTCCTGGAGCGGTTCGACCTGACCGAGGCGGCCCGCAAGAACGTCGCCACCTTCTCCGGCGGCATGCGCCGCAAGCTGGACCTGGCGATGACGCTGGTCGGCCGGCCGCGGATCATCTTCCTCGACGAGCCGACCACCGGCCTCGACCCGCGCAGCCGCCGCGACATGTGGGAGCTGATCCGGGGCCTGGTCACGGAGCAGGGCGTGACGATCTTCCTCACCACGCAGTACCTGGAGGAGGCCGACCACCTCGCCGACCGCATCGCGGTCCTCGACCACGGCAAGCTCGTCGCCGAAGGCACGGCGGAGGAGCTGAAGCGGCTGATCCCCGGCGGCCACGTACGCGTCCAGTTCGCCGACGAGACCCACCTCGCTACGGCCGCCGCCGTCTTCGGCATCGCGACCCGGGACGACGAGGCGCTCGTGCTGCAGATCCCCAGCGACGGCTCGGTCACCAACCTCCGCGCCATCCTCGACGCCCTGGACAGCTCCGGGGTCCGGGCGGAGTCGCTCACCGTGCACACCCCCGACCTCGACGACGTCTTCCTCACCCTCACCGGCAAGCAGAACGCCCCCACCGTCCCCGCCCCGTCCACCGCCACCACCACTCAGAAGGAGTCGAACCGATGAGCACCGCCACCCTGACCCCGGCCAAGCCCGCCAAGCCGGCCAAGGCCACCCGCTCATACGCCCTGCGCGACTCCATGACGATGCTGCGCCGCAACCTCAAGCACATGCAGCGCTACCCGTCGATGACGATCTCGATCCTCGTGATGCCACTGCTGATGCTGCTGCTGTTCGTGTACGTCTTCGGCGGCGCGCTCGGCACCGGCATCGGGGCGGGAGCCGACCGAGGCGACTACATCAACTACCTGGTGCCCGGCATCATCCTCATGTCCGCGACCTCGGGGGCCGTCGCGACGGCCGTGTCCGTCTGCACCGACATGACCGAAGGCATCGTCAACCGTTTCCGTACGATGTCGATCTCCCGCGGCTCCATCCTCACGGGCCATGTCCTCGGCAGTGTCATCCAGGTCGCGGCGGTCCTCGTCCTGATCACCGCCGTCTCTCTCGCGATCGGCTTCCGGCCCGACGCCTCGGCCGTCGAGTGGGCGTCCGCCGCGGGCCTGCTCCTCTTCCTGGCCTTCGGCATGGCCTGGCTGTCCGCCGCGATGGGCATGGGCGCCAAGACCGTCGAGTCCGCGAGCAACGCCCCGCTGCCGCTGACCTTCCTGCCCTTCCTCGGCAGCGCGGTCGTCACCCCGGACTCCATGCCGACCGCCCTGCGCTGGTTCGCCGAGTACCAGCCCTTCACCCCGATCAACGAGACTCTGCGCGGCCTGCTGCTCGGCACCCCGATCGGCAACGACGGCTGGATCGCCCTGGCATGGTGCACGGGCCTCGCCCTGGTCGGCTACCTGTGGTCCCGCGCCGTCTTCAACCGCGAAGTCACCCGCTGAGCCTGACAGGGCAGAGGCGGAGATGGGGGCGGCTCCCGGGGGATTCCGGGAGTCGCCCCTCCTGTGCTCTGCTCCGTTTGGGCACGTGACACTCCCGCCGGGCAGGTACGGGCAGCCGGCCGGCCGAGGGGCGCGGCCCCGCTTCCGGCTCCGGGCCTTGCCTGGTCAGTACAGTGCAGGCGTGCCCCCTCAGCCTTCTCCGCTCAACTGGCATTTCCTGTTCTCACGCCGGGGCTGGATCTGGTGGATGCCCATCATCGCCGTCCTCCTTGTCCTGATCACGGAGGTGGCTGTCCAGGGGCGGGAGCCGGTGAGCTTCCTGCTCACCGGGGTTCCCCCCTTGGTCTCCGCCACTCGCGGGCCAAGGGCAACCGCATGGTCGGCCATCGGGTGTCTGGGGCTGCAGATACTGATGGCGGCGGGACGTCCGGGTCACTTCGACGAACAGCACCATGTGGCCCTGTACATGGCCACGCTCATCATCGGCGCGGTCAGCTATCTGCTCGCCAGGCAACGCCAGAACACCGAGAAACACCTCATCATGGCCAACTCGGTGGCCGAGGCGATGCAGCGGACCCTGCTGCGCCCGGTGCCGCCCCGCCTCGCCCATGTCAGCGCCGCCGGGTACTACTCGCCGGGTGAGGGCGGCACGTTCGTCGGGGGCGACCTGTACGACATGTGCGAGACGCCGTTCGGGGTCCGGGTGATCATCGGCGACGTCCGCGGCAAGGGCTTGGACGCGGTACAGACGGTCGCCGCGGTCCTGGGGAGTTTCCGCGTGTCCGCCCATGAGTGGCGGGATCTTTCCGTCCTGGCGGACCGGCTGGAGCTCAGCATCGTCCGCAACGGCCCCAAGGCGGACACCGGTGACCCCGAACTGTTCGTGACGGCACTGGTCATGGAGTTCGCCGGTGACAGCGTGCGCATCGTCGACCGCGGACATCCTGCACCGGTCGCCGTCGGACCGGACGGGGCCCGCCATCTGGCCACGGCGCCCGCGCTGCCGCTGGGACTCGGTGAACTGTCCGGCGGCCGCGTCCTGACGACGGAACACACTCTGCGTCCCGGCGAGGTCCTGGTCCTGTACACCGACGGCCTCAGCGAGGCCCGCAACACGGACGGCACCTTCTACCCCGTCATGGAACGGCTCGGGGAGCACTTCCTCACGTGTGAGCCGGATCCCCAGACAGTGGTGTCGTTCCTGCGGACCGACAGCGACAGCTGGTCGGCCGCGTCCGAGGAAGACGATCAGGCCGTCCTCGCCATCACACTGCTCCAGTCGGCACCACAGCAAGCAGGACACAACTGAGCCCGAACGGCCGCAAGCTCACTCCGGCCCGGCCCATTGCGGATGCCCGCAGGACACCGCAGAGCACGGCGGTGGCCCCGGTCAGTCGCTTTCCCGGCTGCGCCCAGTCCACGTCCGGGCGCTGAGCGGGCTGCGCCCAGCCGGTGATCTGTACGAGCCGCTCCACCCAGTCGATGTCCTCGTCCGGAGGGACTGCCGACGGGGCCGGCACCTCTCTCCGGGCGACCGCGAGCACCGACCGTTCGGCTCCCTCCAGGTCCCGCACCGTACCCGTGCCGATCCACTGATCCGCGTATCGTCACGGCCCGCCCCTGGAAGAGAGCGAGGAGAGCCGCGCCGCTGCCTGCCAGGGCACGACGCCGGTTCTGCTCCGGGCTGCGTTTGCTTGGGCCGGGGAGCCGACGCTGCACCAGTCCGGCCAGGGCCGAACCGCCCCCGAACAGGCCGCCGGCGACGCTGCCCGAGAGTTGTCTGTACAACTTGCCGCCACTGTTCTCCGACGCGTCGTCAAAGGTTCACCCCCGACTGCTGCGATACACGCGCCATTCGAACAGCGCTTGATCGAGGAGGCTTGAGTGAATCTCGTAGTCAACGGCGACGCGGAGAGCGGGCCCGGCGGGTCCGCCGAGCCGGTCACCGACGTGACCGGCTGGCAGGTGCCCGAAGGAGCGCCCGCGCTCATCGCGTACAACCTGGGCAACGGCTATCCCGGACCCGCCGACCCCGGCCCCGCCACCCGTGGCAGCCGGTTCTTCTCCGGCGGCAACAGCCCGCGTACCGCCCTCGTGCAGGACATCACCCTGCCCACGCGCGGCATCACCGGCCGGCGGGCCGTCGACGCCGGGAAGGTCCGCTACACGCTCGCCGGCTGGCTGGGCGGCTACGCGACACAGGAGGACGGCGCCCGGCTGTCCGTGGAGTTCCGGGACGCCGAGGGAACCCCGGTGGCCCTGTCCGTGCTCGGCCCGGTGACGGCCGCCGAACGGCTGTCCCGCACCGCACTCATCGAGCGCACCGCGACCGCCACGGTCCCGCCCGGCGCACGCACCGCGCGCATGCTGCTCGTCTTCACCCGCAGCGGCGGCGGGACGTCCAACGACGGTTACGCCGACGCCATATCGCTCACGCTGCACGCCACGGGGGGACGCAAGTGACCAGGCTCAATCGCCGCGATCTGCTCAAGGCCGCCGGAGCCGCCGGTGCCCTGAACCTCGTCTGGCCGCTGGCCGCCGGGCTGTCGCCTGCGCAGGCCCTCGAGGCCGCCCAGGCGCTCGGCGCCGACTACGACCCGGCGCCGTTCACCCTCGGCGTCGCCTCCGGCGACCCGCAGCCGAGCAGCGTCCTGCTCTGGACGCGGCTCGCCCCCGAGCCGCTGGCCGCCGAGCAGAAGCTGCCCGAGATCGTCGAGGTCGACTGGGTCGTCGCCACCGACCCCCGGTTGCGGCGCGTCGTCGCGCGCGGCACCGCGCCCGCCTCGGCGACGCTCGGCCACAGCGTGCACGTCCCCGTCTCCGGGCTGCGCCCGGGCACCCGCTACTGGTACGCCTTCGAGGCCCTGGGCAAGCGGAGCCGGATCGGCCGCACGAAGACCGCGCCCGTCGGCAACGTCTCCTCCGTCCGCTTCGCCGCCGCCAACTGCCAGGCGTTCCACGACGGTTTCTACGCGGCCCACCGGGGCATCGCGCGAGAGAACGTCGACTTCGTCGTCCACCTCGGCGACTACATCTACGAGCACGGGCAGGTCGGCGGGGTCCCCCCCCACAACCACCCCCACCCCCAAGGCCCCCGCCGCGAACAGCTCCCCCAAAACCCCCCCCCCCACCCCCCCCCAAAAGGCGA
>NZ_JBHWBS010000059.1:35433-44844 GCF_042735655.1 Streptomyces sp. NPDC059567
TGTTCTCTCTTAGCTATGTCCGCACCGAGCGCGGATCCCACTACCCCGACTGGGGGGGGGGGGGGGGCCCCCCCCCCCCACGTCCGCGACCACGAGGGCCCCGGCATCTTCACGATCGCCGACTACCGCCGCCGCCACGCCCTCTACAAGGGCGACGCCTCCCTGCGCGAGGCGCACGCCGCGCACCCGTGGTTCCTGACGTGGGACGACCACGAGGTCGTCAATGACTACTCCGGTACGGGTGGAGGCGCGCCCTTCATGCAGCGCCGGGCGGCCGCGTACCAGGCGTGGTACGAGAACATGCCGCACCGCGACGGCGGCGCGGGCACCTCGGCCGCGCTGCCGGACCCGGAGATCCACCGGGTACGGCGCTGGGGCGACCTGCTGGAACTGTCCGTCCTCGACCTGCGCTCGTACCGCTCGGCGCAGAACCTCGCCGACGGCACGATCCTCGGCTCCGGCCAGAAGTCCTGGCTGAAGCGGAACATCGACCAGGCTCCGGACTCCTGGCACGTCTGGACCAACTCGATCATGCTCAGCCAGCTGCGGAGCCGTCCCGGCGGCTCGTTCATGTTCACCGATCAGTGGGACGGCTTCCGCGCCGAGCGCAAGGAGGTCCTCGGGCATGTGCACAGCACGGGGATGGAGGACCTGGTCGTCATCACCGGCGACTGGCACTCGGCCTTCGTCGACGACATCCGGCCCGACTTCGACGACGTCACCTCGCCGGTGATCGGTACGGAGTTCACGGCGCACTCGGTGACCTCGGGCGCCTACTCGGCGAGCTGGAACGCCACGAACGGGCCGATCATGGGCGCGGGCAACCCGCACCTGAAGTACTTCGAGGGCAACCGCTACGGCTACGACGTCTACGAGGTCACCCCGGAGCGCTTCAGCGCCCACATGCGGGTCATCGACGACCGCCGTGACCCGGCGTCCCGCGTCTCCACGCTGACCACGTTCCATGTGGACCGCGGGCAGCCGGGCTCGTACGAGGACCCGGCGACGAAGAACTCGCCGGCGCAGTACCGCAGGGACTGACACACCGAGAGCGCCCGTCCCGCCGGTCGTGACCGGCGGGACGCCGCAACGGTCGGCAGGGCCTCTCCGAGCGTCGCGGTGTGGAGCCGGGCTGATCGAGTTCGCTGGTGGCCTGGCCCGTTGTACGGCACTTCCGCCAGGCCGCGTCCAGTCGGTGGGGTGGGCGATTGCTCATCGCCTGGCGAGCGTGCGGACAGCCCTCAGTATGCGTGTCCCACATGCGCGAGGGCCTGCTTCAGCAGCACCCCGTGGCCGCCCGGCATCTCGCCCTGAACGGCCGGGGAGGCCGCCTCCTGCGGGCTGAACCACACCAGGTCCAGCGCGTCCTGCCGCGGACGGCAGTCGCCGGTCACCGGCACGATGTACGCGAGAGAGACAGCGTGCTGGCGCGGGTCGTGGTAGGGGGTGATGCCCGCCGTGGGGAAGTACTCGGCGACCGTGAAGGGCTGCAAGGACGCGGGGACACGAGGCAGGGCCACCGGGCCGAGGTCCTTCTCCAGATGGCGTAGCAGCGCGTCACGGACTCGCTCGTGGTGCATGACACGGCCGGATACCAGGGTGCGATTGATCGTCCCGTCCTCGCGGATCCTCAGAAGCACTCCGATGCTGGTGACTTCGCCGCTGTCGTCGACGCGCACGGGCACGGCCTCGACGTACAGGATCGGCATCTGGGCCCTGGCGATGCCCAGCTCATCAGTGGTCAGCCAGCCGGGCGTGGTCTCGGTCATGTCAGACATCGCTTGATCATACTTTCCAGGCCGGGCCTTGCCCCACGTTGCGTGTCTGCCAGCCGGGTGGGAGTTGGGGAGAGGCCGTCGCCGCCGAGGGCGGGAGGGAAGGTTCGGACGTATGGGACCGACGGAGGGTCCGAACGGTCCAACGACTCGCCCGGACGGATCTGCCTGCATCCGCGGATGCCCACCCGGCGGGATGCGCTCACGCATCGCCCTCGCCGAGTGGGCATGCAAGCCGCCGCGCTTGCTCAGGGCTTGCGCAGGGGGTCGATCACGACACCGGGGTTGAGGATGCCCGCCGGGTCGAGCGTCGCCTTGCCGGCCTGGAGGGCGGCGGCGAACAGGTCCGGGCGCTGCCGGTCGTACCAAGGCCGGTGGTCGCGGCCCACCGCGTGGTGGTGGGTGATGGTGGCTCCGGAGGCGATCAGCGCGTCGGACACCGCCGCCTTGATCTCGTCCCACTGCTCCACCGTCTTGCCCCAGGCGCCCGCGGCGTAGATGCCGAAGTACGGTGCGGGGCCGTCGGGATAGACGTGGGTGAACCGGCAGGTCACCACGCCCGTGGCGCCGACCTGGCGCATCGCGTCCTGGGCCGCGTCGTTGACGGCTGCGCGGAGGCTGTCGAACCGGTCCCAGGTGCACGCGGTTTCGAAGGTTTCCACGATCATGCCCTGAGCCGCGAGCGCGTCGCGCTGGTACGGCATCCGAACGAACGAGGAGCGCCAAGTGTCGGCGGCCCCGCTGTGCGCGGACTGGTCGGCGGTGTCGGTGTGGCGAGCCGGCTCGGCCAGGGTGCCACCGTGGTCACGGCAGAGCTCCAGGGCGCGGTCCATCCAGGCGGTGACGGGATGATCCGCGGATTCGAAGCCGAGCACAAGGACGGCCGTGGGGGAGCCGGCGTTGATGAACGCCTCGACGGGGTCCAGGAGGCGGCAGTTGGAAGGATGCAGTCCGGACTGGGACAGTGCGCGTACGGCGTTCACGCCGGCGTCGTAGTCGGCGAAACCCACCGAGGCTCCTGCCCGCCACCGGGGCCGGTCCTGGAGCCGTACCCATGCCTGGGTGATGACTCCGAGGGACCCCTCGGAGCCGAGGAACATCCGGTCAGGGGAAGGGCCCGCACCCGAGGCGGGAAGTCGAAGGGACTCGATGACGCCGGCGGGGGTGACGACCCGGAGCGACTCGGTGAGGTCGTCGATGTGCGTGAGGACCGTGGCGAAGTGACCTCCGGCCCGGGTGGCCAGCCAGCCGCCGAGGGTGGAGAACTCGAAGGACTGGGGGAAGAACCGGAGCGTGTAGCCCTGTGGCCTCAGCTGGTCCTCCAGGTGTGGGCCGAAGACTCCGGCCTGGACGAGCGCGGCCCGGCTGGTGCGGTCGACCTCGAGGACCTGGTCCATCGAGGTGAGGTCCAGGCTGACCGCCCCCGCGTAGTCGCCGCCGACGCGCGGCTCGACACCACCCACGACCGACGAGCCGCCGCCGAAGGGGATGGCCGCGATGCCGGCGTCGCTGCACCAGTCGAGCACCTGGACGACCTCGGCCTCCGAGGTCGGGCGTACGACGAGGTCGGGTACGTACGGCAGCTTCCCGAGCAGCGCCCGGACCACGTCGCGGAACGCCTGCCCGTGGCTGTGCGCCAGCCGGTCCTGTATGTCCTCGGAGACGATCGAGGCCAGAGCCGATGGCGCTTTGACCCTGCTCGCGCCCACGCCGAACGACTCGATCGGCGGAGCCGCATGCGGGGTCAGGTCCGCTCCCGGCAGCAACTCGGAGACCCTGCGGGTCAGCGCGTCACGCTCCGCGCCGGCCACCGCATCCTCGACGTTTCCCCATCCCCACCACGAACGCGTCCTGCCTTGCATTCCCGACACCACCGATCTGAACGCTGGGTAAGTTAACGCGCGGTAAGATTGGCATAGGGTGCAGCCATGAGCAAGCAGGAGAAGATCGCGCGCGGTGTGGGCACCAAGGGCATGCCCCGTAAGGACCGCGAACTGCTGATCCTGGACGCGGCGGCGGAGGAGTTCGGCACCAAGGGCTACGTGCGCGGCTCGACCGCGGTGGTGGCGTCGCGGGCAGGGATCAGCAAGCCCATGATCTACGAGTACTTCGGGTCCAAGGACGGTCTCTACCAGGCCTGCCTGGACCGCGCCGGCTCCCGCCTCGTCGCGGCGGTCGCGTCAGCGCAAGACGGATCACACGACATCGCGCGCGCCGCACGCACCATGGAGGCCGTCTTCCGGGCGCTCGAGTCGCGCCTGCACGACTGGGAACTCGTCTACGACAGCACCGTGGCGGCCGACACCGACCTCCATGCCGCAGCCACCGCGTACCGGCGGGAACTCAACAGCATGGGAGCAGTCGGAGTGGCCGAGATCCTCGGAGCCTCACAGGCCACGGACCCGCTCGATGCCGACCTCGTCACGCACCTTTGGTACGGGACGGTGAGTTCCGCGGTCGGATGGTGGCGCCACCACCCCGAGCAGACCGCCGACGAGATGGCCGCACGATTCCAACGGGTCTTCACGGCCCTGTTCCCGCAGGACCCTTCGAACCATGAGGCGGGTGCCCGGCCGCACGAGGAGCGGTGACCACGTGGCGCCGTCAGAACGTGTGGCGGCGCCGCAGGCCCATGGGACGGCCGTCGGGATCGACCAGGAGGTGGTGCAGCGGCGTTGCCAGCACCCTCTCCATTCTGGGCAGGGCCGGGGGGACATACCGGCGTAGACGGCCCGACGGCCGGGGGCCACGGCACCCGTTGTCGTACCAGTCGTCCAGCGCGGCGGCGGTCTCCTCGAAGGCACTGAGGGCGGTCACGGGATCGCACAGTGCGTCCGGCGTCCACCCCTCCGTCTCCCCTGCCGCGCGCGGCCGCTCGCCCGCATCGCCGGGGGCATCGTGGTCGAAGGCTCCCAGGTGCTCGGACATCAGATCCAGGCGGAGGTTCCGGGCGAAGGCGCGCGCGCCGTCTCCGAGTCCACCCGGGTCCGTCGGCCGCCGTGGGTCCCGACTCTCGTCGATCACGGCGCAGCTGAGCTCGGAATCGTGGGTCCACGAGCGGAGGTTGATGTTGTCGGAGCCCACAGAGGCCCATACGTCGTCGATGACGCACACCTTGGCGTGCACGTAGACGGGGGTTCCGGCCCGGTTCTCCAGGCCGTACACCGCGACCCGGTCACCGCCGGCGCGGCGCAGCTCGTCCAGAGCCTTGATCCTTCCGATCAGGTTCATGGGCAGCGTGATCCGGCCGTCCTGCTCCGGCACGGAGGGGATGACGGCGATCAGCAGCAGTCGCGGATGCCTGGTCAGCGCCCGGGCGAAGCAGGCCACCACGTGCGGGGACCACAGGTACTGGTCCTCGACATAGATCAGCGTCCGGGCCCGACGCAGCGCCTTGAGGTATCCGCGCGCGATGCTGCGCTCCCCGTCGGGGGCGAAGGGGTATCCGCGCAGCAGCCGGTTCGGATAGGTGCGGAGCAGCTGCACGGTGTGCGTACCGCAGGGGGCGGGATCGGCTTCCTGCGGGGGCAGGCGGCCCGCGTCGGTGTCCTCCCGGTGCACCCGTTGACGCACTCGCGTGAGCGGACTGCGGGTGAGCGGCGACGGGTCCTCCCACCGTTCACGGAAGACCGCTTCGACGTCGCCGACCACCGGCCCGTGAAGGGCGAGCTGGACGTCGTGCCACGGTGGGTGCGGCCCGTAGACGGACGCCATGCTCAACGACTGGCGGTCGCCGCTGTGGGTGGCGTCGTCGTTGCGGTTGTGGCAGAGGTCGATTCCGCCGACGTACGCGACATCCAGCTCCTCGCGGCCGGGGTGGCGCAGCACCACCATCTTCTGGTGGTGCGACCCGCCGGGCCGCACCCGCATGTCGAGCAGGCACTCGCCGCCCGCTTCCTCGAGCTCCTGGCCGAAGTGGAGGTTCTGCTCCTGACTGAAGTGGAAATTGTCCAGGTGGGAGCGCCACAGCAACCCCTTGACGATGACCCCGCGCTCGGCCGCGCGGCACAGGACCGCGCCGATCTCCGTGCCGTGTCCGTCAAGCCTCTCGTCGGGATCGCCGCGCCAGTCGGTGAACAGGAGCAGGTCGCCGGCGCGCATCGCACGGACGGCGGCCAGGAGCTCGGTGAAGTAGGCAGCGCCGTGAACCAGCGGCCGGGCCTCATTCCCGTCGGACCAGGCAACCCCGTCCGGGCGTCGCTCGTCGAGGCGCGTCGCGGAATTGCCGCGTTCACCGGACAGCAGAAGCCAGTCAGAGCGCGTCACGGAATCGGCCCTCCGATGCGCCCCTACCCACTACACGGCACCTCACCCGACTCAAGCGGGTGCGGCCCGGGGCCGATCGATCATGCCCGGCGGGGCTCGCTCACCCACTGCTCCGACGGGCGCAGGAGCATCTGCGTCGTCGGGCGGCACTAAGCGCCCCGTCCGTCACTCCGCAGGCGATCTGGGGGTGGTGGCGCTCTCCGTGGCGCCCCTAGTCGGCGCGGTGCTCGTCCAGCTCCGGGAGCAAGGCCGGATTGACGGTGCGCACGATGGTCTCGATCTCGGCCCGGCTGGCCGCCGGCCAGAGCACGGCGCGCGCGGCGCGGTACTTCGCGGCGAGGCGTTCCCGCGTCTCCGGCGGCAGCTGGGCGGCTCGGTCGTCGCGGGAGTTGTGCGCGTTGTCGGCGATCTTCACGAGCGTTGCTTGTGGGTTGGCGGCGATGTACCGGACCTTCTCCTCGTACGCCATCCCCGGCTGGTTGGTCACTGCCTGGACGATCGCGACGACCTGTGTGGGGACACCGGTGCCCAACAGAGATTCGGCGGTCCAGTCGGTGTCCTCCAGGACGTCGTGCAGGAGACCGGCCATGACCAAAGCGTCGCCGAGCGGCGCGAGCCCGGCGGCCACCGCACGGACATGCTCGATATAGGGAACGCCGACCTTGTCGACCTGTCCGGCATGGGCTTGCTCGGCCAGAAGCTCGATCTCGCGGACGGACTTCATGCTCCTCCTTCAAGGGGTCACATACCGGGTTCGACGGGAGTGTACGGCTCACGGGCCAACGCCACGGCCGGGCGCGTCGCGGGCGAGATGGTCGCCGAGGGCCTCTGCCCAACTCGACGAAGTGCGAGCGCAGGGTGACGCGTTGCCGTTACCGGGGTGTGACCGAGATACGCGCGAAAGGGGCAACGACCCGAAGCCGACCAGGCCCCTGCGCCGGCATGCTTACCTGGGTCATGCTTCCGGATCCTCCGTCACGGGCAGGCACTCGGCGAGCAGGTCGACGACGTCGCGCCAGGCTCGCTGCGCGTGCCGTGGGTGGTAGCCGACTCCGGGGACCACGGGGTGGTCGACCGGCGGGTGGTGGAAGGCATGCAAGGCGCCGCCGTAGACCGCGAGGCGCCAGTCGACGCCCGCGGCCTGCATTTCAGCGGCGAACGCGTTCCGTTGCGCGGGCGGCATGATCGGGTCTTCCGACCCGACCCCGGCCCACACCGGGCAGCGAATGCGCGCCGCCTCGCCCGGTCGGCCCGTGGTAGTTGCGTTGACTGTCCCGATCGCGCGCAGGTTGACGCCATCGCGCCCGAGTTCCAGCGCGATGGCGCCCCCGGTGCCGTAGCCGACGGCGGCGATCCGGTCGGGGTCGGTCCGCGGTTCGGTGCGCAACACGTCGAGCGCCGCATGGCCGATGCCCCGCATCCGGTCGGGATCAGCGAGCAGCGGCAGGCAACGGGCCAGCATCTCCTCGGGGTCGCCCAAATAGCGCCCGCCGTGAAGGTCGAAGGCCAGCGCTATATATCCCAGTTCGGCGAGAGCATCGGCCCGGCGGCGCTCGACGTCGCTGAGCCCCATGCCCTCTGGTCCGAGCAGCACCGCGGGCCGGCGGTCGACACCAGCCGGGAGCGCGAGGTGCCCGATCATCGTCAAACCGTCGGCCGGGTACTCGACCGTACGCGTCGTAATCGTCGTCATGAGACTGGACTGTAGTGATCGTCGAGCCCGGTCCGGCTGGTGTTCTGCCGCCGGCAGAACAGCGCGGGTGTCCCTCGGAAATACGGCAAGATCCAGTCCCGCTTGGAGGTTCGACAGCCCTCGGCCAAGACGAACGGAGCCGAGCACCTCGACCTGATGTGTATCGGCCCGTCGGCCCGAACCGCCGTCGAGTTCAAGTACTTCAAGGCACGGTGGGCCGGAGTGGCCGGGCCATTGGAGGAGGAGTACACCCTGGCGTCACACGCCGCTACCGACGTCGGCCGCCTGGGCTTCGTCTCCGACATCGCGCGACTGGAGCGATACTGCACTCATCCGGACCAGAACGGCCTGGCACTGCTCCTGACCAACGACAGGGCGCTGTGGACGCCTCCGAAGGACGGCGCTCGCAGAACCAGGGACGCGGACTTCCGCATCCACGAAGGCCGCACCCTCACCGGCGAACTCCTCTGGGGCGGGGGCGATTACGAACCCAACACCCGGACTCTGCACGACACTTGTCACCTCTCCTGGGAGGACTACTCCCGACAGGAGGGCCCGCGAGGGGAGTTCCGGTACGTGGCCACGTGGGTCAGCCATTGACCGTCGTCGACACTGCATGCGAGGATCCGTGGGCAGGTCAAACGACGGGGCCGCCCGTAGACGGCGGTACCGCCGGAACGCGGCCAGCGGCACCTGAGGCCGCCCCGGCCGGGACCTGCCCGGGCGATCTTCGTGGTGCGGCCGCACCATCCTCTCGACATCTCACTCGGGAAGTCGGCCCTGGCCCCGGCACGGCGCGGTGTTGTCAGTCCCCGCCGCTACCGTTCGGCTATTCACGATCTTCAGGGAGGATGGCTCGATGGGTGCCAGCGGATGGGACTACGTCACCGGGTACGACGGCGATGTCGAGGCGGCCTTTGCGGCATTGCAGGCCAGGGTGTTTCAGGAGGAGTACGGCGACGACGCTCGCTACGGAAGCCTGGAGGACCTGTACGAGGACGAGGAGTTCATGGGGACGGAGGGCACCCATACGATCCTCGACATCGACAGGATCGTTGCCACGGACACCCCGCCGACGCGGTCCGAGATTGCCGACATCGGCACCCTGCGCCCGCTGGCACTCAGCCGCGTGGTGCACCACTTCGGCACAGACCGCCCATCGGTCGAGCGGTACGAAGAGCTCGTCGCCGCCGCCCATGAGGCTGAGAGCCAGGAGCACGAACGGAGCCTACTCGGCGAGTGTCAGATGCGGTGGACCGGCTGTTACGTCGTCCTCTACTCCGGTGACACACCGACTCACCTCGGAATCTTCGGCTTCTCCGGAGATTAGGACGGATCCAACGGGGCGTGTGACTGCCCGGGGGGTACGCCCCCCGGGCCCGTTCCGTCATCCTGCGGCTTCGACGGGCGCGTTGACGGTGCGGGACTCGTTCTTCGGCAGCCTGGTGGCGAAGGTGGATTCGAAGGTCCGGTAAGCGTTCTCCTGCTTCCACTGCACCGAGGCCTTGGCCCTGGACGCGAGGAACCGGGCGCAGCGCGGACCGGGGGTGGGGGTTGCCGAGGCGGTGTCAGCCGCCGCGCGGGTGGTGCCCGTGGAGGGCGGAGCGCTCGCGGTGAGAGTGGTCTTGTCGATGCAGTAGCCGGCGTCCACGGCGATTCTCAGCAGCAGCTCGGTGG
>NZ_JBHWBS010000060.1:0-7843 GCF_042735655.1 Streptomyces sp. NPDC059567
CCCCCGAAGGCAACCAAAGCGTTACCTGCGGGGGCGTCGTGCGGAGCCGGTGCTCCGTGTCGTCCGGGCGCTACTTGCTGAGGTCCGGCCTCGGCAGCGGGCTCGCGGCCGCGCCCTGCGGGGACGTCGGCGAGGCGAAGGCCGAGGGGGCCGCCATGCCCGCCGTCGGGTCCGCCGCGGACTCCTCCGCCTGCGCCGGGACACCGCCGACGATACGGATCCCGGCCGCGTCCAGCGCCCGCTTGATCCGCCACCGCAGCTCGCGCTCGACGCCCAGGGCCTTGCCCGGCATCGTCTTCGCCGAGACCCGGATCGTCATGGACTCCAGGAGCACCTCGTTGAGACCGAGGATCTCCACCGGGCCCCACAGGCGCTCGTTCCAGGGCTCGTCCTTCGCCATGGACGCCGTGGCCTCGTTGATCACCGACTGCACCCGGTCCAGGTCCTCCGTGGGACGCACCGTGACGTCCACCGCGGCCGTCGCCCAGCCCTGGCTGAGGTTGCCGATCCGCTTGATCTCGCCGTTGCGGACGTACCAGATCTCGCCGTTGTCGCCGCGCAGCTTCGTCACCCGCAGACCGACCTCTATGACCTCGCCGGAGGCCACCCCCGCGTCGACCGAGTCACCGACTCCGTACTGGTCCTCCAGGATCATGAAGACACCGGAGAGGAAGTCCGTGACCAGGTTCCGGGCGCCGAAACCGATCGCCACACCGGCGACACCCGCGGAGGCCAGCAGCGGCGCCAGGTCGATCTTGAAGGCGCCCAGGATCATCAGCCCCGCCGTGCCCAGGATCAGGAACGACGCCACCGAGCGCAGCACCGAGCCGATCGCCTCCGAGCGCTGTCTGCGCCGCTCGGCGTTGACCAGCAGACCACCGAGCGCCGTGCCCTCCACGGCCTGGGCGGAGCGGTTCATCCGCTCTATGAGCTTGGTCAGGGCGCGGCGGATCGCCATCCGCAGCAGCAGGGCGACGACCAGGATGAGGAGGATGCGAAGACCGGTGTTCAGCCAGGTGGACCAGTTCTCCTCCACCCAGCCCGCGGCGTTCGTCGCCCTCTCCGCGGCCTCGTCGAGGGTGACGGGGACCTCTTGCGGATCGTCGGCGGTCAGCAGGGCGGACCAGGACACGGAGAACCTCCAGGCGTGGCGTACGCGGAACATCCACACTAACGGGGCATCGGATGTGCTCCTGTTGCCCTGTTCGAGGGAGAGACGGACCTCACGCGGGGATGATCCGGGTGACGATGCCGATGTGGTCGAGAACACCTCCAGCCCGTTACCGGTACGTGGTGGCGCTCCGACCAGGCATGAGGAGAGACTGAGAGCAGTTCGTCCCGGCGCGAGCCACGCGCCGCCGGCGTATTAGGAGGCATCCGTGCCGCATGTCCTGGTCCTCAACGCGTCGTACGAGCCCCTCGGCGTCGTACCGCTCCGCCGCGCGCTCGTCCTCGTCCTCGAGAACAAGGCACTCTGCCTCGAGGAGTCCGGCGCCTTCCTGCACAGCGAGACCCGCGTCATCCCCGCACCCAGTGTGGTCAGACTGAAGCGGTTCGTGCGGGTCCCCTACCGGGGGCCCGTTCCTCTGACCCGCAGAGCGCTCTTCGCCCGTGACGGCGGACGCTGTATGTACTGCGGTGGCGTCGCAACCAGCGTCGACCACGTCATTCCGCGCAGCCGCGGGGGCACGCACGCCTGGGAGAACGTCGTGGCGGCCTGCCGCCGCTGCAATCACGTCAAGGCCGACCGGCATCTGCGCGAGCTGGGCTGGCGGCTGCGGCACCAACCCGCCCCGCCGACCGGACTGGCCTGGCGGATCATCGGGACCGGACACCGGGACCCACGCTGGCTGCCCTATCTGCAGCCGTACGGCGCGGACGATGTGATGGCCCGGATCGACGCCGTCTCCACCACCCCCGTGGGGGCCGTGAAGACGCATTGATCCGGGCCTTCGTCGTACCGGGGGCGCCTCCGCGGAGGCGCCCCTACTCCGGCTGCTCGGGCTTCCCGGACTCGACCGGCGGGGCCACCGCGTAGGTCTCCACCGACCACAGCGAGTAGCCGTACTCCGTCGCCCGCGCATCGCCCTGGACCCGCAGGAAGCGGGTGTCCGCCGCGTCCATGCGGACGCTCTCCCGGCCGCCGCGCCCGTCGGCGACCGTCGCGGCCGTGCGCCAGGTGCGGCCGTCCGCGGAGACCTGGATGCGGTAGCGGGAGGGGTGCGCGTCCTGCCAGTGCAGGACCACCTGCCCTATCCGGGCCGGCCGGGGGAGCTCCAGCTGCCACCAGGCGCCGTCGTCGACGGGTGAGGACCAGCGGGTGGCGGGATCGCCGTCCAGCGCCGAGGCGGCCGGGAAGTCGGGCGTCTCGTCGCCGGAGGAGGAGGCCCGCGCGGCAGGCGCCAGGTCGGGGCCGGCCGTGCGGGGGAAGGCCCGGACCGTCAGGACCCGCTCCTCGCCCGCGAACGACACCGGCACCTGGTACGAGCCCGCCGGCACGTCCGGCGCCACCGACACCTCCAGCGGGACGGTCGTGTGCGTGCCGCGCGGCACCCGGGTCTCCTTCGGCAGCCGCACCGTGATCCCCTTCGGGGCCCGCGCCGCCAGCTCCCCGCGCACCTCCTCGGCGCGCCGGCCCGCCACACGGACGTCCACCCGCTGCACGGGACCGCCGATCTCGGCGTCCGTCTCCTTCCGGGCCAGCTCCAGCTCGGCGCGCGGCTCGTCCGCGAACCAGGGCACCAGGGAGCGCACCTGAGGATCGGCGCCGTCCCACACCACGCGGACCGCGTCCGCGCGCAGCCCCTTCACGTCCGCCTGCGTCCAGCCGGACGGGGACACCGGGCCCAGCGACCGCCAGCCCTCGCCGGGGACGTACGCCTCCACGCGCGCCGACCCGGCCGCGCCCGGCTCCGTCATCACCGTCACCGTCTCGACGGGCCGCGAACGCTCCAGCCGCACGGTGTACGCCGCCGGCTCGCGGTCCGCCCGCCGCCCGGTGCCCCGCTCGCGGTCCGCGCCGGTCCAGGCCGCCGACTCCGTCGCGGCCCGCGCGAGGAAGGGATCGAGGACGCCGCTGCCGACGGTCACCTCGCTCGCCTTCAGCGCCTCCCGCAGCGGCTCCAGCCGCAGCTGTGCCTGCCAGGCCGCCGCGCCGTCGCCGCGGGCCTGCGCGAGCAGCATGTCGACCGCCGTCTCCCCGGCGTGCCCGTGCCGGGACAGCTGCTCCAGCCAGGGCCGTACCTCGTCGTCCAGGGTGCCGTCGGCGGTCGCCGTCAGCCGCTCGGGCGCCTCCCGCATCACGGTGAACGCGGCCCGCAGTTCGCGTGCCGCCTTCTCCCGCGCCGTCGGGTCCGGGCTCGTACGGCTCCGCCAGAACGCGGCCATCAGCGGCTTCAGGTACGCCGACTCGCCCGACGGGTCGAGGAGCGAGGAGGCGTCGTTGGCGGCCAGGGCCCGCAGCGCCTCGCGGGCCGCCGGGTCCGGCCCGGCCAGCTCGTCGACGGCCGCATGCCAGGACTCCTGCGGCCGGTAACCCTTCGGGTTCCAGGCGTAGTCCGCGGCGGTGAAGAGCGGGATGCGGGAGATCGCCGCCTGCTCCATGGCGTTGGCGAGGAACGCGGCCGAACCGGCGGCCACGGCCGGCTCGCGGCCCATGGAGGGGCCGAGGAAGAGCCGGTCCCGGGCGTAGTCGTTGACCGGGTAGTTGTCCATGGTGACCAGCGGGTGGCGCAGCGCGTCGCGGGCACCGGCCAGCTCCCGGCCGGAGATCGTGCGGGGGACGGCCCCGACGCCCGTCCAGGCGACCCGCACCCGGTCGTCGAGCGCCCCGGCGAGCGCCGTGCGGTACTTCGTCGCGCCGTCCTGGTAGTACTCCGTCGGCATCAGGGTGAGCGGTTCCGCGTCCGGGTACCGGGCGGCCAGATGCCGGGCCACCGCGCTCGCCACGCGCGCGTGGGCGGCGGCCGCCGCCTCGGGCCCGCGGCCGAAGGTGTCCGCGTCCCTGGAGCAGTGCCACTCGCTGTAGCTGACGTCCTGGAACTGGAGCTGGAACGAGCGCACCCCCAGCGCCCACATGGCGTCGAGCTTGCGCGTGAGGGCCTTCACGTCGTCGTCCGAGGCCAGACACATCGACTGCGCGGGGGCCACGGCCCAGGCGAGGGTCACATGGTTGGCGCGGGCCCGCGCGGCCAGCGCGCGGAAGGCGGCACGCTGGTCCGCCGGGTAGGGCTCGCGCCACTGGGTCTGGCGGTACGGGTCGGCGCCGGGGGCGTAGAGGTAGCGGTTCTGCTTGGTACGGCCCATGAAGTCGAGCTGGGCCAGGCGCTGTTCCCGGCTCCACGGGCGGCCGTAGAAGCCCTCCGTCAGACCGCGCACGGCGGTCCCGGGCCAGTCGCGGACGACGACACCGGGGACGGTCCGCCCGCCGTCGGTCGTGCCGTCGATCAGCTGACGCAGTGTCTGTACGGCGTGGAACAGGCCGTCCTCGCCGACGCCGTCCAGGGCGACCGTGTCCCGGCCCTGCACCCGGCCGGTGGCCAGCCGGTACCCGCCGCGCGGCAGGTCGGCCCGCTCGGGCACGCGCAGCGCCCGCAGGGCCTCCGCGGAGGCGGCGGAGCCCATGCGGAGCACGGTCCCGCCACCCGGCAGGGACGTGTGGACGGTCCGTACCCCCGCCGCCCGCAGCACCTCGCGCAGTGCGGCGACGGCGTACGGATCGGCGTCGGCGTCGGTGAGCAGCGTCACCTCGTCGCCGAGCGGAACCGAAGGACCCGTGGCCCGCTGGGACTGCGGGCGCGGCGAGACCGCCGTCCCGGGCGACAGCTGCGTCTCGGTGTCCGGAGTGGTGACGGGGGCGCCCGGGGGTGTCGGCGCCGCCGTGGCGAGGCTCGGCACGCTGCCGCCGAGGAATCCGCCGATCACCGCGGCGGCGACGGCCGAAGCGGTCCGCCGTCTGTGCCCGAGGTGCATGGGGGACTCCTCTTCTCCCGCGGGCTCCCGTGGTCACGAGAGGGTTACGAGCCCACCACCCGCCCGGCTGGGGTGTCAATGCAGGTGGCCGATGTGTCGGGTTTGCCGGGCGGTCTTTCGGCGAGGTGGCGCCGCGACGACAAGTTCCGCCGGTAAAACGGGGTGCGGTGGGTAGGGCTCTCGAAGCCCCACCTGTCGAGACGAACCGGGAGACCCCCGTGACCGCGACCACCCCCCTCACCACCCCCATACGCGTACCGAAACAGGGCCCGCTCACGAGCGAACCGCCCCTCGCCGACGCCGCACCCCTCACCAGCGAGCCGCCCATGACCGAGGCGGCGCCCCTCACCAGCGAACCCACCGCCCGCGCCACCGCGGGCGGCACGGAGTCCCCCGGAGTGTGAAGTGACCCTGGCCCGTCTCGCCGAACTCCATGGCGTCGCCACCGCGTACGAGCCGTCCGAGGGCGTCACCGTCCAGGTGCCCGACGCCACGGTCGTGGCCGTCCTCGGTGCCCTCGATGTGGACGCCACCACGCCGGAGGCGGTGGCCGCCGCGCTCCGGACGGCACAGCGGGCCGACGAGGACCGGATGTTGCCGGCCACGCTCGTGCGCTGGCAGGACGGTCCGATGCGTCCGCCGCAGGACCTTCCGCCGGGCACCCGGCTGCGCGTCACGACCGAGTCGGGTGAGGTCGTGGAGGGCGCGGGCTGGGACGGGCTGCCGCTCGGCGTCCACCGCGTCGAGGCCCTCGCCCCCGAGGGGCGCTCCGGCACGAGCACGCTGATCGTCGCCCCCGCGCGTGTGCCGCGGCCCGAGGGGCGGGTGTTCGGTCTGCTCGCCCAGGTGTACTCGGTGCTCTCCGCCCGCTCCTGGGGCATGGGCGACCTCGGCGACCTGCGCGAGCTCGCGGCCTGGGCCGGCCGGACGCACGGCGCCGGGTTCGTCCAGGTCAACCCGTTGCACGCGGCGGTGCCCGGGGCGCCCACCGACCCCTCTCCGTACCGCCCCTCCTCACGCCTCTTCCCCGACCCCGTCCATCTGCGGATCGAGGACGTTCCCGAGTTCGGCTTCGTCGGGCCCGAGCACGGCGCCGAAGTGGACGCGGTCCTCGCCGACGCCGCCGAGCTGCGCGAACGGGTCCTGCGCAAGGGCGCCTTGATCGACCGGGACGCGGTGTGGGAGGTCAAGCGGCGCGCCCTGGAGCTCGTACGGACGGTGGAACTCGGCCCCGGCAGACGGGCGGAGTACATCGACTTCCTCGCCGAGCGCGGCCCCGCCCTGGAGGACCACGCCACCTACCAGGCCCTCGCCGAGCGGCACGGCCACCACTGGCGCAGCTGGCCCGAGGAGCTGCGCGCCCCCCGCTCCGCCGCCGTGGCCGTCCGCGCCGACGACGAGCTGACCGCCCGGATCGACTTCCACTGCCGGCTCGCCTGGCTGACGGACCGGCAGCTCGCCGCCGCCGCCGAGGCGGCCCGGGAGGCGGGCATGGGCGTGGGGATCGTCCACGACCTCGCCGTCGGCGTCCATCCGGACGGCTCCGACGCCTGGGCCCAGCAGGACGCCTTCGCCGCCGGCATGTCCGTCGGCGCCCCGCCCGACGCCTTCAACGCCCGTGGCCAGGACTGGGGTCTGCCGCCCTGGCGCCCCGACGCGCTCGCCGCCTCGAGCTACGCCCCGTACCGCGGCCTGCTGAGGGAGCTGCTGCGGCACGCGGGCGCGCTGCGCATCGACCATGTGATGGGGCTGTTCCGGCTCTGGTGGGTCCCCGAGGGGTGCGAACCCACCGAGGGGACGTACGTCCGCTACGACGCCGAGGCGATGCTCGCGGTCCTCGCCCTGGAGGCCCACCGGGCGGGCGCGGTCGTCATCGGCGAGGACCTCGGCACCGTCGAGCCCGGCGTCCGCGAACGGCTCGCCCACCGTGGGGTGCTCGGCACCTCCGTGCTCTGGTTCGAGCGGGACTGGTCCGGCACGGGCCGCCCGCTGGCCCCCGAGGAGTGGCGCACCGACTGCGTGGCCACCGCCACCACGCACGACCTCCCCTCCACCGCGGCCAAGCTCTCCGGCGACCATGTCGCCCTGCGCCACCGACTCGGGCTGCTCACCGGCGATCTCGGGCGTGAGCGCGCCCGGGACGAGGCCGAGGTCGCCGAGTGGCTGACGGACCTGGAGCTGCGCGGGCTGCTCCCGGAGGGCCCGGGCGACGAGGAGGCCGAGGTCCGGGCCGTCCACCGGTTCCTGCTGCGCACCCCGGCGACGATGGTCGGGGTGTGGCTGCCGGACGCCGTGGGGGACCGGCGGCCGCAGAACCTGCCCGGCACCTGGGACCAGTACCCCAACTGGCGGCTCCCGGTGGCGGGCCCGGAGGGCCAGCCGCTCACCCTGGAGGAACTGGCCGCCTCCCCCCGCCTCCACCGCCTCCTCGCGGTGTTCGGTCCCCTCGGTGGTTCCCGTACGGCACCCCCGGACGCGCGGCCCGTTTAGGTGTTCGCTACGTTTGCACCGTGGACAAGAAGAACGCCCTGCGCGCCGGTGCTGTCGCGGCCGGTACGACGCTGATGATGCTGCTCATGTCGTCCCCCGCGCTCGCGCTCACCCGCGACGACGGTGACGACCCGGCCCCCAAGCTGAGTGTCGTCGAGACCCTCGGCCTGTTCGTGGCCGCGCCGATCGTGCTGTTCCTGGTGATCGCCGGCCTCGTGATGGTGCTCGACAAGTCCGACAGGCCCAAGAAGGCCTAGGGCCCAGCCTCTTCCGAGGGTGGGGGGGGCGGGGCTGCGGATCCCACCCGCCCCCCCCGGGTGGGTGATCACCACAGGCGGGGGCCCCGCCCAGCGGCCAGCGCGCCCCCCCCCCCCGCCCCCCG
>NZ_JBHWBS010000060.1:7853-12838 GCF_042735655.1 Streptomyces sp. NPDC059567
GTTTGTGGTTGTTGGTGTGTCCCCGGGGCCGTTTGTTGGGGCCCCAACCCCCCCCCCCCCCACACCCGGAGGTGGCCCCCCTCTCGGGGGGGGGGGGGCGGGGGGTTCCGGCCGACGGCCCCCCGCGCCCTTGTGTGCGTTCACACGACCGTGGTCGCCAGCAGCTTGCGCAGCAGGCCCGCCAGCTGCTCCGCCTCCTCGGGCGTGAGCGCGGTCTCCATGGCCTCCCGCTGCTGGGCGAGCCCGGCGCCCACCGCCTGGTCCACCAGTTCGCGGCCGCGCTCGCTGAGCGTCACCCGCAGCCCGCGCCGGTCGTTGGGGTCGGGGCTGCGGCTGAGCAGCCCGGCCTTCTCCAGCTTGTCGAGCCGGCCCGTCATCCCGCCGGTGGTGATCATCAGCGTTGCCGTGAGCTCGCGCGGCGAGAGCGTGTAGGGCTCGCCCGAGCGGCGCAGGGTCGCCAGCACGTCGAACTCCCCGAGCGCCATCCCATAGGGCGAGTACGCCTTGTCGACGCGGCCGCGCATCGCGGCGGCCAGCCGGTAGATCCGCCCGAAGACGGCCATCGGCACCGTGTCGAGGTCGGGTCGGACGGCCGCCCACTGGTCGGTGATGGCGTCGACGGCGTCGTGGGCGGGGGTCTCGGTGCTGTCCATGGCGGCAGTCTCCTGATCGATCGACTCGACGGCAAGTAAGTCACTGGGCGGTAAGCCACTCCCAAGGAAGAAGCTTACGAGAAAGCGGCTTGCAAATAAGTAGCTTAGAGCTAAGCTACTTATCACCAAGTCACTCGGACCCACTCCGAACCAGGGGGGACCTGCCATGTCCCGCAAGGCCGCCGTCATCGCCCTCACCGCGCTCGCCCCGATCTCCTGGGGCTCCACCTACTTCGTCACCACGGAGTTCCTGCCGCCCGACCGGCCACTCTTCACCGGTCTGATGCGTGCGCTCCCCGCGGGGCTGCTGCTGCTCGCCGTCACCCGCAAGCTGCCGCAGGGTGCCTGGTGGTGGAAGTCCGCGGTCCTCGGCGGTCTCAACATCGGCGCCTTCTTCCCGCTGCTCTTCCTTGCCGCGTACCGGCTGCCCGGCGGCGTCGCCGCGGTCGTCGGCTCGGTCGGCCCGCTCTTCGTCGTCGGCCTGGCCGCCCTCTTCCTGGGCGACCGGCCCACCGTGCGATCCCTGCTCACCGCGATCGCCGCCGCCTTCGGTGTCAGTCTCGTCGTCCTGAAGGCGGGTGCGGCCCTCGATCTCGTCGGTGTGGTCGCCGGACTGCTCTCCGCCCTGTCGATGTCGGCCGGCACCGTCTTCACCAAGCGCTGGGGGAGGCCCGAGGGGGTGGGCGCGCTCGCCCTGACCGGCTGGCAGCTCACCGCCGGCGGCCTGATCATCCTGCCGATCGCCTTCCTGATCGAGGGCGCCCCGCCGGCCCTGGACTCAGCCAACCTGCTCGGCTACGCCTACCTCGCCTTCGGCAACACCGCGATCTCGTACTTCCTCTGGTTCCGCGGGATCGGGCAGCTGAGCGCCTCCTCCGTCACCCTCCTCGGCCCGCTCTCGCCGATCAGCGCGGCCGTCATCGGCTGGGCGGCGCTCGGGCAGGCGTTGGGCCCGGTGCAGCTCGCCGGAATGGCGATCGCCTTCGGTGCCACCCTGTTCGGCCAGCTGAACCCGCGTACCCCCGCCGTGAAGAAGGCCGAATCGTTCAGTTCAGCTGAAAGGAATGGTCAGGAACTTTCGATGGACCTGGAGGTTTCTTCGGTGCGACGGTAGAGCCTCACCGACCGAAAGGACCACCGTGACGCTTCTGGACCATGACCGCACCGAACCGAGAGCGACCGACGAGCCGGCACCCGCGAAGAACCTCGCGCGGGGGGCCGGCCTCGGCGTTCTCCTCGCGCTCGTCGCCACGGTCGTCTGGTCCGGCAGCTTCGTCGCCACCCGGGACATGGCCGACTCCGTCCCGCCGGTCCAGGCCGTCTTCTGGCGCTGGATCATCGCCCTCGTCGCCGTCGCCCCCCTCGCGGCCCGGCAGACATGGCGGCAACGGCACCTGATCCGCCGCCACTTCGGCTACGTCGCCCTGGCCTCGCTGTTCGGCGTCGCCCTCTACAACACCCTCGTGCACCAGTCCGGACTGACCACCTCCGCCTCCAACATGGGCATGATCATGGCCGCCTCCCCGGTGATCATGGCGCTCTACTCCCGCCTGGGCGGCGAACGCCTCGGCGCCCGCCGCACCTTCGGGATGCTCCTCGCCGCGCTCGGTGTGCTGCTCCTCGTCGGCAAGGGCTCCCTCGCCGTCGACTTCACCGCGGGCGACCTGTGGATGTTCGCGGCCGCCCTGTCCTTCGCCTCGTACAGCGCCCTGCTCAAGCGCAAGCCGACCGAAATCGGCGCCCTGGCCTTCCTCTTCACGACCTTCGTACTCGGCGCCCTGATGCTGCTCCCGGCGTACGGCGTCAGCCTCGCCGTCCAGGGTGGCTTCGACCCCACCTTCGGCGCCGTCGGACCGCTCCTCTATGTCGGAGTCTTCTCCTCCGCCGTCGCCTTCTTCGCCTGGAACAAGGCCATCACCCTCATCGGCGCGGCCCGCGCGGGAGTCGTCTACTACCTCCAGCCCGTCTGCGTGGCCCTGCTCTCGTACACCCTGCTGGGCGAGGAACTGGGCATCGCGGGCGGCGCATGCATGGCCCTCATCCTGGGCGGAGTGGCGCTGGCCAGTGCGAGAGCCCGTGCGTGAGCGGCCCACCCGTGGCCCCCGGTAGGTTGCGCCCCATGACCGAGTGGGACATCAAGAAGCTCCAGATCCTTCGCACCCTCCGCGACCGCGGCACCGTCACCGCGACCGCGGAGACGCTGCTCATGACCCCCTCGGCCGTCTCCCAGCAGCTCACCAACCTCGCCAAGCAGCTCGGTGTGCCGCTCCTGGAGGCGCAGGGGCGGCGGGTCCGGCTCACCGATGCCGCGCATCTCGTGCTCCGTCACGCCGAGGTCGTCTTCGCCCAACTGGAGCGCGCCGACGCCGAGCTGGACGGCTATCTGCGGGGCGAGGTCGGGCAGGTACGGGTGGCCGCGTTCTCGACGGCCGTACCCGCGCTCGTGGTCCCCGCCGTCCAGCAGCTGCGCACCGCGCACCCCGGACTCGACGTCCGGATCCGCGAGGCCGAGGCGTCCGAGGCGTACGAACTGCTCGGCGCCGGCGAGGTCGACCTGGCGCTCTCGCTCGCCGCGCACGCCCCCTCCGTCCGCGATCCCAAGTTCAGCCGCGTCCCCCTCCTGGCCGACCCGCTCGACGTCGCCCTGCCCGCCGGGCACCCGCTCGCGGACGCGCCCGGGCTGCGGCTCGCCGACCTCTCCGCCGAGCCCTGGATCTTCGGCGGCTCGGGCCCCTGGTCCGAGATCACCACCGCCGCCTGCGAGGCCGCCGGATTCGTGCCCGAACAGGCCCACAGCGCCGCCGGCTGGACCGCGATCCTCGCCATGGTCGAGGCGGGCATGGGAGTCGCCCTGGTGCCCCGGATGGCCTCCGCCGAGCGCCGCGCCGGAGTCGTCATGCGCGTCCTCTCCGCCGACCAGCCGCGCCGCCATGTCGTCGCGGCGGTACGGCGCGGGGCGGAGGAGGGGATCGCGGTGGCCCGGGTGCTCGGCGCGCTCCGCCAGGCCGCCGCCCAGCGCGAGACCGTTCAGCAGAGCTGACTGCAACATTGTTCAACAGAGCTGACCGCGACATTGTTCAGCAGAGCCGACCGCGACATTGTTCAGCAGAGCTGAAAATACCTGTCGAAAACATTCGATGGACCAACCAGGTCCTCGGGGCGCACAGTCGACGCATGACCTTCGAGACGAGCCAGGACCAGGACCCGCATGCCAACGACGCCGCCCCCTACGGCGGAGGCGACCCGTACGCCGACTACCGCACCGGTGACTTCCCCTTCACCGAGCTGGTCGACCTGGCCGACCGCCGTCTCGGCGCCGGTGTCGTCGCCGCCAACGACGAGTTCTTCGCCGAGCGCGAGAACCTCCTCGTCCGCGAGCGCGCCGTCTTCGACCCGGAGCACTTCGGTCACAAGGGCAAGATCATGGACGGCTGGGAGACCCGCCGCCGCCGTGGTGCCGACGCCGAGAACGTCTTCCCCGCCCCCGAGGACCACGACTGGGCGATCGTCCGCCTCGGCGCCCCCGGCGTCATCCGCGGCATCATCGTCGACACCGCCCACTTCCGCGGCAACTACCCGCAGCGGGTGTCGATCCAGGCCGCCGCCGTCGAGGGTTCGCCCAGCCCCGAGCAGCTCCTCGCCGACGACGTGAAGTGGGAGGAGATCGTCCCGCCCACCCCCGTACGCGGCCACGCCGCCAACGGTTTCGCGATCGACGTCGAGCGCCGCTTCACCCATCTGCGCCTGTGCCAGCACCCCGACGGCGGCATCGCCCGTCTGCGCGTCCACGGCGAGGTCGTGCCCGACCCCGAGTGGCTGGAGCTCCTCGGCACCCTCGACCTGATCTCCGTACTCAACGGAGGCGTGTACGAGGACGCTTCGGACAAGTTCTACTCCTCGCCGACCCAGATCATCCTGCCCGGCACCTCCCGCAAGATGGACGACGGCTGGGAGAACCGCCGCCGCCGGGTCCGCGGCACCAACGACTGGGTCCGCTTCCGGCTCGCCGCCCAGGGCGTCGTGCGCGCCGTCGAGATCGACACCGCGTACCTCAAGGGCAACTCGGCCGGCTGGATCGCCCTCCAGGGCCGCAACGGCGAGACGGGCGAGTGGTTCGAGATCATCCCGCGGACCAGGCTGCAGCCCGACACCCTGCACCGCTTCAAGCTGCCCGCGCAGGCCGTCGTCACCCACGTCCGCCTCGACGCCTTCCCCGACGGCGGCGTCGCCCGGATGCGGCTGCACGGCGCGCTCACCGAGCAGGGCGCGGCCGACCTGCGCTCCCGCTACGCGGCGCTCGGAGGCTGACACGCTTCCGCCCGGCGGGCGGAC
>NZ_JBHWBS010000060.1:12848-44798 GCF_042735655.1 Streptomyces sp. NPDC059567
GGGGGCGCGGGCGCGGCGCGGGGGCGGGCGCCCCGCCCGGGGGCCGCGGCGGGGCGGGGGCGGGGGCGCGCCCCCCCCCGCGCGCCCGCCCCCCCCCCCCGCGCCGACGCCCGCCCGCCGAGCGGACTCAAACAGACGAAGGGGCACCTCCGTGGGGGAGGGTGCCCCTTCGTCGTTCACCTGCCTGCCGTCACGCCGCGGCGGCGTCCGCCGCCCGCGCCTTCAGAGCGCGCTCCACGCCCGCGCGGCACTCCGTCACCAGACGCCTCAGCGCCGGCGCCGGGTCGTTCTCCGCGATCCACGCGTCCGTGGCGTCCAGGGTCTCCTGCGAGACCTGGATCGTCGGGTAGAGGCCCACCACGATCTGCTGGATCATCTCGTGGCTGCGGGTCTCCGAGATGCCCTTGATCGAGGCGAAGTACTTCGCCGTGTAGGGAGCGAGCAGCTCACGCTGGTCGGTCTGCACGAAGCCGCCGATCACGGCCTCCTGCACGGCGTTCGCCAGCTTGTCGGACTCCACGACCGACGCCCAGGCCTCCGCCTTAGCCGCCTCCGTGGGACGGGCCGACCGCGCGGTCGCGGCATGCCGCTCACCCGCGGCCGTCGGGTCGCGCTGCAGCTCGCCCGCGATCTCCGGCTCGTCGTAGACGCCGGTCGCCGCCAGCCGCTGCACGAACGCCCAGCGCAGCTCGGTGTCGACGGCCAGGCCCTCGATGGACTCGCGGCCCTCCAGGAGGGCCGCCAGCAGGTCCAGCTGCTGCGGGGTCCTGGCGGTGGCCGCGAAGGCCCGCGCCCAGGCGAGCTGGTGGTCGCTGCCCGCGTCGGCGGCGCGCAGGTGCGCCAGCGTCGCGTCGGTCCAGCGGGTCAGCCCGGCCTCGCGCCACTCCGGCGCCGCGTACAGGTCGAGGGCGGCCTTGACCTGGCCCTGGAGCGACTGGACCACGCCGATGTCGGTCTCCTTGGCGATGCCGGAGAGGACGAGGTCCAGGTAGTCGCGGGTGGCCAGCTCGCCGTCGCGGGTCATGTCCCATGCGGAGGCCCAGCACAGCGCGCGCGGCAGCGACTCGGTGAAGTCGCCGAGGTGCTCGGTGACGTTCTTCAGCGACACCTCGTCCAGGCGGACCTTGGCGTACGACAGGTCGTCGTCGTTGAGCAGCACCACCGCCGGACGCGTCTTGCCCTGCAGCTGCGCCACGCGGGTCAGCTCGGTGGCGGTGACGTCCAGTTCGACCCGGTCCGTGCGGACCAGCTTCCCGGCCGCGTCCAGGTCGTAGAAGCCGATCGCGATCCGGTGCGGACGCAGCGTCGACTCGCCCTTGGCGCCGACGGGCAGCGCCGGGGCCTCCTGCTTGACGGCGAACGAGGTGATGACACCGTTCTCGTCGGTCTCGATCTCCGGACGCAGGATGTTGATGCCGGCCGTCTCCAGCCACAGCTTCGACCAGGCCTTCAGATCACGCCCGGAGGTCTCCTCCAGCGCGCCGAGCAGGTCCGACAGCCGCGTGTTCCCGAAGGCATGCGCCTTGAAGTACGCCTGCACGCCCTTGAAGAACTCGTCCTGGCCGACGTAGGCGACCAGCTGCTTGAGGACCGAGGCGCCCTTGGCGTAGGTGATGCCGTCGAAGTTGACCAGCACGTCCTCGAGATCGTTGATCTCGGCCATGATCGGGTGCGTGGACGGCAGCTGGTCCTGGCGGTAGGCCCAGGTCTTCTCCGCGTTGGCGAAGGTGGTCCAGGCGTTCGGCCAGCGGGTGCCCGGCACGGACGCCTGGCAGGCGACCGAGGTGAAGGTCGCGAACGACTCGTTCAGCCACAGGTCGTTCCACCACTCCATGGTGACCAGGTCGCCGAACCACATGTGCGCGAGCTCGTGCAGGATCGTCTCGGCCCGGCGCTCGTACGCCGCGTCCGTCACCTTCGAGCGGAAGACGTACTGGTCGCGGATGGTCACCGCGCCCGCGTTCTCCATCGCGCCCGCGTTGAACTCCGGCACGAAGAGCTGGTCGTACTTGGCGAAGGGGTAGTCGTACGCGAACTTCTCCTGGAACCAGTCGAAGCCCTGACGCGTGACGTCGAAGATGTGGTCCGAGTCGAGGAACTCGGCCAGCGACGGACGGCAGTAGATGCCGAGCGGGACGGTCTGCCCGTCCTTCTCGTACGTCGAGTGCACCGCGTGGTACGGGCCGACGATCAGCGCGGTGATGTACGTCGAGATCCGCGGAGTGGGCTCGAAGACCCACACGTCGTCCTTGGGCTCCGGCGTCGGCGAGTTGGAGATCACCGTCCAGCCGCTCGGCGCCTTCACGGTGAACTGGAAGGTCGCCTTCAGGTCCGGCTGCTCGAAGGAGGCGAAGACGCGACGGGCGTCCGGCACCTCGAACTGGGTGTAGAGATACGCCTGGTCGTCGACCGGGTCGACGAAGCGGTGCAGGCCCTCACCGGTGTTGGTGTACGCGCAGTCGGCGACGACCTTCAGCTCGTTCGGTCCCTGCTGCAGATGGGCCAGCGCGATCCGCGAGTCGCGGAAGACGGCGGCGACGTCGAGCGCGTCGCCGTTGAGGACGACCTCGTGCACGGCGGGGGCGACGAGGTCGATGAAGGTCTCCGCACCGGCCTCGGCGGAATCGAAGCGGACGGTGGTGACGGACCGGTAGGTGCCGCCCTCCTGCGCACCGGAGAGGTCGAGGTCGACCTCGTACGCGTCCACGGTCAGCAGCTTCGCCCGCTGCTGCGCCTCTTCACGGGTCAGGTTTGTGCCAGGCACCCGGTCAACTCCTCGGTTTCGTGACGTTTGGCTCATCCTTCCACGCCGTGCCTCAGCGCCGCACCGCACATTTCCAGGGTCCGTCACCGCTGATCCGCAGCAGTCCGGGACCCGGTACGGGCGCGCTGACACGGACCTCGCCGATCTCGTTGACGAGGAGGTCCTGGTCCTCCGCGTCGTACTCCGGCTCGCTCGGCGGGGTGTGCTGATGGACGGTGAAGTTGGACTCGCCGTGGTGGAGGAAGTCGAGGACAGCGGGCGGCCCGTCGTAGACGACGAGGTCGTGCGCGTGACCCTCGATATGGCTGTCGAAGCGGCGGGCGTGGGTGAGGGGGAGGACCCGCAGGGTCCAGGGGGTGTCCGCCTCGACCCGCAGCGACAGCGGCCGGCCGCGCGGGACGAGCGCGACGGTACGGGCCCGCACGTCGTCCTCGTACGCCATGAGCAGGTAGTCCTCGGCCCGGCCGTAGGCGTCGCAGGACTCGATGGTGGTGGAGATCGAGTGGTACGACTCGATCTCCAGGAGCGCCCAGCCCGGCGGGAGGGACGGGTCGCAGTGCACGGTCTCCTTGCCGCGGCCCTGGTGGACGGAGGGGCGGAAGTCGGTCGAGAACGGGTCGACGGCGACCGGGGCGGGGGAGTGGGCGGGGGTCATGGCCGGCACGGGGGCCGCGTACCCCGGACCGGGGACGGGCGGCGGGGCGGGGGTGACGTAGCCCGGGCCCGGGATCGGCGGCGGCGGGGCCTCCACCACGATGCCGAAGTCCGTCGCGAGGCCGGCGAGACCGGAGGCGTACCCCTGCCCCACGGCGCGGAACCGCCAGCCGCCCTCCCGCCGGTAGAACTCGCCGAAGACGAACGCCGTCTCCGTGGTCGCGTCTCCGATCGCGAAGTACGCCACCGGCGCGCCCGCCAGGTCCGTGACCCGTACGTCCAGGGACGGCACCTGCCCGAAGGTCCCGCCGTCCGCCGAGGCGGCGACCACCACCCGCTCGATGGCGGGCTCCACACGCGCCAGGTCCAGCCACAGCCAGTCCGCGGCCGCTTCGCCGGGCGCGCCGGGCGCCGACTTGCCCAGATGCCGCACCGTGCCCGAGGGGTGCTCGACATGGTTGTAGAAGACGAGATCCGCGTCCCCCCGCACCCGTCCACCCGCGTCGAGCAGCAGCGCCGAGACATCCACATCGGGTGTCCCCGGCACGGCCTGCCAGGCGACGGCGACCTGGAGGATTTGGGTGGGCACCGGGATGTTGGCACCCTTGGGTATCTGGGTCATGCTGCGGATCCTGTCATCCCGAGGCCCGGCTTCGAACGCGTTGTCCGAATTCCGCCGGGGGACGACGTTTCGCCGGGGGACGACGCGGGGACACGGCGGGGGACACCGCGGCGACGTCGTGGGGACGCGACGGGGGCGGCCGGATCCCGGCCGCCCCCGCGTCTGTCGGATCCGGTCAGCCCTGGCCGAGCTCCGCGGCGACCAGCTCCGCGATCTGCACCGCGTTCAGCGCGGCGCCCTTGCGCAGGTTGTCGTTGGAGAGGAACAGCGCCAGACCGTTGTCGACGGTCTCGTCCACGCGGATGCGGCCCACGTACGACACGTCCTTGCCGGCGGCCTGGAGCGGGGTCGGGATCTCGGAGAGCTCGACGCCCTCCGCGTCCTTGAGCAGCTCGTAGGCGCGCTCGACGCTGATGGGACGCTCGAAGCGGGCGTTGACCTGGAGCGAGTGGCCGGAGAAGACCGGGACGCGTACGCAGGTGCCGGAGACCTTGAGCTCGGGGATCTCCAGGATCTTGCGGGACTCGTTGCGGAGCTTCTGCTCCTCGTCGGTCTCGTGCGTGCCGTCGTCGACCAGGTTGCCGGCCAGCGGCACCACGTTGAAGGCGATGGGGCGCCGGTAGACGTTCGGCTCGGGGAAGGCGACGGCCTCGCCGTCGAAGGCCAGCTGGTCGGCGTTCTCGGCGACGGCGCACGCCTGGGTGCGCAGCTCGGCGACACCGGCCACGCCCGAGCCGGAGACGGCCTGGTAGGTGGTGGCGACCAGCGCGGTCAGGCCGGCCTCCTGGTGGAGCGGCCGGAGGACCGGCATGGCGGCCATCGTGGTGCAGTTCGGGTTGGCGATGATGCCCTTGGGGCGGTCCTTGATCGCGTGCGGGTTGACCTCGGAGACGACGAGGGGGACCTCGGGGTCGCGGCGCCAGGCGGAGGAGTTGTCGATCACGACGGCGCCCTGGGAGGCCACCTTCTCGGCGAGCGCCTTGGACGTGGCGCCACCGGCGGAGAACAGGACGATGTCCAGGCCGGTGTAGTCGGCCGTGGAGGCGTCCTCGACCGTGACGCCGTCCACGACGGTGCCGGCGGAGCGGGCGGAGGCGAAGAGCCGCAGCTCGTCGACGGGGAACTTCCGCTCGGCCAGGATCTTGCGCATGACTGTGCCGACCTGACCGGTGGCTCCGACGATTCCGACCTTCACGGGGACTCCTCCGTACGTTTGTGCAGGCTGCTGCCGTCCATGATGCGTATGTCCCGGCCCGCCTTGTCCAATCCATTGTCCGAGGATCGGGACGGAAACGGCGATGGGAGCGGGAGGACACGGCGACGGAAGCGGAGACGGGGAAGGGGCGGGCACCGGTTCCGGCGCCCGCCTCTCACTCGTACGGCGGTGTTACGGAGTGACCTTGCCGATCACCACGCTGCCGGCGCCCGCGACCGTGCCGCGCGCGTTCAGCAGCTGGACCTCGCCGAAGAACTGCCGGCCCTCGGGCGCGGCACCGGCGACGAGGATCTCGGCACCGACCTTGGCGTTCGCGCCGTTGGCCAGCGGGTAGCTCTTCGACGCGTCGACCTGGACGCTGCCGAGCGCGGCCGAGTAGTACACGTCCTTGTAGTCGAAGGTCGTGCCACCCTCGGCCTGCACCGAGTAGCCGTCGATCACGACGGTGTACGTACCGGCGGCCGGCTTGACCAGCGAGACGGCCTCCTCCGAGTCGCCGTCCGCGGCCTGGCCCACCTGCACACCGTCGCGCAGGACCGTCAGGTCGAGGTCGGCGGCCTTGTCGGAGGTGTTGCCGATCGAGATGTCGAGCCGGTCGACACCCTCACCGATGGTGACGGTCTTCGTCTGCTGCTCGTGGTGCTTGATCGTCGGCGTCTCGGCCTTCAGGGAGCCCAGCGGGCCGCCCTTCAGCTTGCCGTCGAGGGCCGCGAACTTGTTCGTGACCGTCCACTCGACGGCGGCCGGGGTGCCGACCTTCGCCTCGGCGACGGTCTGCACGGCCGGGTCGAAGTCGGCGCCGAGCACCGAGACGTCCAGCTTGAACGGGTTGTCCAGGTCGGGCGACGTACGGCGGGACTCGACCTCGATCTCCCAGACGCCCGGCGTCGGGTTGGCGTACGAACGCAGGTCCGCACGGCAGCCGTTGCCCGGGTTGTAGTGCGGGTAGCACACGTTGGACGCGGTGGACTCGAAGGCCACGCCGTACGGGTGGATGGAGATGAACCGGGTCTGGCTCTTCTCCTTCAGACCGCCGAGGGCGACCTCGAGGGTCTTCGCGCCCTGCGGCACGGTCACGAAGTACGACTTGTGGCTGTTGCGCTGGACCGAGCCGGACGCCGAGAAGGCGAAGCCGGGCGCGGCCAGGTCGCTCGCGACGACCGAGGTGGCGAGGATCTGCTTGTCCACGCCCTCGGTGCGGTCGTCGTCGGCCTCCAGGATCACGCTGTGCACACCGGCCGAGGTCGGCCGGGCCTGGATCTTGACGGTGACCGGCTTGTTCAGCGGCAGGTCGATCTCGTCGTCGCCGAGGATCCGGAAGGTGCCGTCGTTGTACTTCAGCTCCAGCTCGTGCTCGATGGCCCGGTTCGGGCCGGTCGTGCGCGTGATGGTGACGTCGTAGACCTTCTTCTGGCCGACCTTCAGGCCGCCCTCACGGTCGTACACACCGGTGCCGGTGTGCGGGGCCGGGAAGATGGCGGTGTCGACCGGGGCCTCGACCTTGTACTCGTGCGCCGTGGCGCCGTCCTTGATCGACTCCCAGGCGTCGTTGATGTCGATCAGACCCGAGCCCTGCTCGTGGGCCGCGACACCGGAGATCCGGTGGGCGGTCGAGGTGAGCGCGGTGCGCAGGCTGAGCGGCGAGAGCTCGATGCGCTTCTGCTTCGCGGCGGAGAGCAGCAGCGCGCTCGCGCCCGCGACCTGCGGGGAGGACATCGAGGTGCCGTTGAGCATCCCGTAGCCGGCGGGCAGCGGGTAGCCGGACTCGGGCACGCCGGAGCCGGCCTGCCAGGTCGGGATGGTGTTCACGGCCGAGCCCGGACCGGTGATGGTCGGGGTGAAGCCGCCGTCCTCACGCGGACCGCGCGAGGAGAAGGGGAACATGGCGTACGACTTGGTGACGGCCGAGCCGTAGTTGGCCGCCCAGGTCGACTTGGAGATCGCCGCGCCGACCGAGACGACCTTGTCGGCCAGGCCGGGGTCGCCGATCGTGTTGATGCCCGGGCCGGAGTTGCCGGCCGAGATGATCAGCTGCACGCCGTACTGGTCGATCAGACGGGTGTAGAGGCGGGCGCGGACGTTGTCGCCGTCGTTCTGCGCGGGCAGGCCGCCGATCGACATGTTGACGATGTCGACGCCACGGTTGACGACGAGGTCCGTCATGCCCTCGGTGAGCGCGGTGTTGGTGCAGCCGCCGGTCCACGTGCAGGCGCGCGAGGAGACGATCTTCGCGCCGGGCGCGGCGCCGTTCATCTTGCCGCCGAAGAGACTGTGGGCGGCGGTGATGCCGGCGACGTGCGTGCCGTGCGAGGACTCGACGACACCGATGTTGACGAAGTCGCGCTTCTGGCCGACCCAGGTCCCGCCCAGCGGGTCCATCGCGACGTCCTTGCGGATCTCGACGACGAACGGCGTCTTCTCGACGACCTCGGTGGCCGGGTTGTCGGTACCGAAGTAGCCGATCTGGTACCCGTCCTTGTACGGCTTCATCGGCGCGTTGTCCGTGAAGTCGTTGTTCTGGTCGGTGTCGACGCGGACGGTGCCGGCGGCCGGGTCGTACAGCATGCCGAACAGGTCGGCCGTGTCGCCGTCGCGGTTGATGTCACCGGCCGGGTCGCCGCCCGCGGTGATCGCCTCGTTGAAGCGGCTGAACTGGTAGGAGCCCTCGGGCGCCTTCCAGGACTGCGAGGAGGCGGTGAAGACGGGGCCCGCGACCGGGGTGATCTGGGCGCGCCAGGTGCCGTCGCCCTCGGTCAGCGGGTCGGTGGCGGTGACCCAGTCGACGATCTTGCGCTCGCCGGTGGTGGTCTTCTGCAGCGCCGGGTGACCCAGGTCGACACCGGAGTCGAGGATGCCGATGGTCACGCCGCGGCCGTCGGCCTTGGGGTGGTTCTCGACGAAGTCGACCGCACCCGTCTCGTGGGACGGGTTGTACGGGTTCTTCGCCGGGGTGCTCTTGCTCGGGGCCGGGTAGGTCCGCGAGACGGTCGTGCCCTCGACGGGGCCGGTGGCGCCCGCGTCTGGGGTCGGGTCGTCCAGCTTGATCTCGGCCTGGAGGTCGATCGACTGGACGGAGGAGAGCTTGGTGGCCGCCGTGATCGCGGCCTCCGCCTTGGCGGTCGGGATGGTGGCGCGGACGTAGCCGAGCTTGTCGTCCTGCCTGCCGACCGAGGCGCCCTGGACGGCGTCGAGCTGGCCGGCGACCTGCTCGGTGGCGCCGGGGGCGGTCGCGACGAGGATGGTGACGTTCTGCTCGCCGGTGGCCTCGGCCTCGGTGAGGCGCTGGGCGTCGGTCGGGCCGAGCTTGTCGGCGGAGTCGGCGGACTTGACCGGAGGAGTGGTCGCCGGGTCGTCGGCGGCCAGGACCGGAGCAGCACCGGCCGCGATGAGCGCGGTCACAAGTCCGGCGGCGGCGGCGATACGGGCCGCGCGTCTGTGCCCGGGGGTCGAGCGCCCGGGTATGGAGCTCTGCGATTCGGGGGTGGTCATTTACATCCCTGTTTGTGAAAGAAGAGGGTCCGGATTTCGGTACCGGATGACCGCTCAGCCAATCGCAAGTGACAGGGGTTTGTGGAGAGTTGTCGACGGCGGTTTACGGCCGTGGCATACATCCGCCACAGGACGGGTTACGCCACGGGGGGATGTATCGCCCTGAAGCGGGACGAGTCGACTCCTGCGTACCGCCGGTTAGTTGTCCTTTGTACGGGCGTAGTGGCGCGAGGCCTTGGCCCGGTTTCCGCATGTCGTCATCGAGCACCAGCGCCGGGTGCCGTTCCGCGAGGTGTCGAAGAAGTGCAGGATGCATGCCTCGTGGGCGCAGGCCCGGATCCGGTCCGACGCGGTGCGCAGCAGGTCGAGGTAGTCGCGCGCGGCGGTCCAGGCCGGACCCCAGGCGGCGTCCTTGAACTCCGGCTCCTCGCCCGGCCCCTCGGGCGTGAGGGTCGCGCGGATGCGGCCGTGCCCGAGGACGGCGTCGACGCGCGCGATGGCGGCGGGGTCGCCCGGGGCGTCGGCGAGGGCGAGCAGCGCGTCACGGGCGGCGAGTGTGTGGCGCAGGGTCGTCGCGTCGGCGGCGAAGCGCTCGTCGAGCCCGTTCGAGGTGAGCCAGACGCCCAGGCCGTCGGTGTCCGCGAGCAGGTCCTGGCGTACGCCGTCCGACATCCAGCGGGTGTTGAGCAGGTCGAGGGAGACGGGCTCGCCGAGCAGGGGCCGCGGGTCGGAAACGGTCATGGCGGACACCCTCCTCGAAGAACTAACCCCTCAAGGTTACGTGACCGGTTGCGCGGCGACTGACTAACCTCTAAAGTCGAATTGAGAGGTTAGTCAGTCGATCAGAGGGGAACCGCCATGTCGGCGATCGGAACGCTGAACACCGGCCACATCGGGCTGAACGTCACGGACCTGGAGCGCTCGCTCGGCTTCTACGCGGACGTGCTGGGCTTCGAGCTGCTCCGCGAGGGCAAGGAGGAGGGCCGGCGCTTCGCGCTCCTGGGGCAGGGCGGCCGGCTGGTCCTCACGCTCTGGCAGCAGGCGGAGGGCGCGTACGACTCGGCCCGCGCGGGCCTGCACCACCTCGCCTTCGAGGCCGAGTCGATCGACCGGGTGAGGGCGGCGGAGGCGGCCCTGAAGGAGCGCGGCACCTCCTTCGCCTACGAGGGCGTGGTCCCCCACGCCGAGGGCGCCTCCTCGGGCGGCGTCTTCTTCCACGACCCGGACGGCACCCGCCTGGAGATCTTCGCCCCGGCGGGCGCGGAGAGCACGGAAGCCCCGGTGGAGGGTGCCCCGACCTGCGGCTTCTTCTAGAAGCCGGCTGCGTTGTGGGCAATCGTTCCGCTTGGGGGTCCCCCCAGGACGCAGTCCGAGGGGGAGGGACGGGTGGGCACAACGCCAACGAACGCGCTGCCCGCGCAAGGGCCCGGTGCCTGGGCCCCGCACACGACGAGCCCGCACTCTCGGAGGACCCCATGGCCGCTTACAACGAAGGCTCCCTCGCCGTCCAACAGCGCGTCGGCGTCCGCGACCTCGCCGCCCACGTAGGCCGATCCATCGGCACCGGCATCCGCCCCATCGCCGCCGCCTTCCTCGAGCTCCAGCCCATGCTGGTGCTCGGGGCGGCGGACGCCGACGGCCGGGTCTGGTGCACCCTCCTGACCGGCACCCCCGGCTTCGTCCGGGCGACGGGTCCGCACACGATCTCGGTCGCGGCGTCCCTCCCCGTCCCCGACGGCGCTCCCGACGGCACCCCCGTCGGAACGATCGCCCTGGACCCCCGCACCCGCCGCCGTATGCGCCTCAACGGCCTCGCCCGCCCCAGCGCCCGCGGCTTCACCGTCGAAGCGGAACAGGTCTTCTCCAACTGCCCGAAGTACCTCCAGAAGCGCGAGCTGTACGCGCCCGACACCACCACCCCACCCGGAGCCCCGCACCACGGCACGGCGCTCACCCCCGACCAGGAGCGCTTCGTCCGCGCGGCCGACACCTTCTTCATCGCGACCGTCGCCCCCGACGGCGCGGACGCGAGCCACCGCGGCGGCCACCCCGGCTTCGTCCGGGTCGACTCGCCCACCGAACTCAGCTGGCCGGACTATCCCGGCAACGCGATGTTCCTGACCCTCGGCAACCTGGAGACCGACGACCGCGCGGGTCTGCTCTTCCTCGACTGGCACACCGGCACCACGGTCCGACTGACCGGCCGCGCCCGGACCGCGTACGACCCTGACGGAGTCCGTACCACCCGCTTCCGTATCGAGCGGACCGTCGAGACCCCGTCCGCCAGCCCCCTGCGCTGGTCCCACCCCGAGTACTCGCCCGCCAACCCACCCCTGGACTCCTGAATGGCATCCGCCCCGGCCCGCCCCCACCCCCGTGCCATGGCCACGGCCACCTCTGTCAGCGTCGCGGCCCTGCTCGCCCTCGTCGCCCTCGGCGCCGTGCTGCACCAGCCGCTGCTGATCCCACCCCTGGCCGCCAGCATGGCGCTCGTCGCCGGGGCGCCCGATCTGCCGCTCTCCCAGCCCCGCTCGGTCGTCGGCGGCCAACTGCTCTCCGCGCTCACCGGCTTCTCCGTGCTGCTCGTCGCCGGACCCGGCCTCTGGGGTGCGGCCCTCGCCGGCGGGCTCGCGCTCGGCGTCATGATGGCGGCCCGCACCCCGCACTCGCCCGCCGCGGCGACGGCCGTGATCGTCGCCCTTCAGAATCCGCCGTTCTGGAGCTTCCTCGCCCTGCTCGCCCTCGCGAGCGTGCTGCTCGTCTCTGTCGGCCTCGCGGGCGCTCGGGCCGCCGGGCGGACGTACCCGGCGTACTGGTTCTAACCTCGCCTCATGAAACAGGAGTTGAGGGTGGCGGCCTACGCCGTGTGCGTCCGTGACGACGAGGTGCTCCTCGCCCGCTGGGTGGACAGGGCGGGGGCCAAGCGATGGACCCTGCCCGGTGGCGGGATGGACCACGGCGAGGAGCCGGTCGACACCGTCGTCCGCGAGGTCGAGGAGGAGACCGGGTACGTCACCGAGCCGGTCGCCCTGCTCGGCATCGACTCCATCCGCCGCGGCTGGCTGCGCCGGCTCGCCGGACCGGGGGACTTCCAGGGGCTGCGGATCATCTACGAGACCCGGGTCACCGGCGGCGAGCTGCGCAACGAGATCGGCGGTTCCACCGACGTCGCCGCCTGGCATCCGCTCGCCGCCGTCCCCGACCTCGAACGCGTCGAACTCGTCGACATCGGACTCCAGTTGTGGAGCGAGCGGCCCCCGGTCGGACGCTCCCGCCTCGCCGATCCGGCGAACGGCTGAATCTCGCTCAACCCCGGGAACGCCCTCAACCCGCAGCCCGAAGGCGGGGTCCCCTCCCGTGACCGCAGTACACGACAGGGGAGCCCGCACGATGCCAGCCGTACGCACCGCACGCACCGCCCGTACCGTCCTCGCCGCCACCGCCGTGGCAGCGCTCACCGCCGGAGCGCTCGCCGCGCCCGCCGTCGCGGCCACCGCGCCGAAGAAGCCGGACCACACCGCCACCCAGAAGGCTCTCGACGCGGCGGTCGAGGCGGGCGTGCCCGGCGCCGTCGCCCAGGCCCGGTCCGGCCGCGCCGGCTGGACCGGGACGGCCGGCGACCGCGGCGGCCAGGACCGCTACCGGGTCGGTTCGATCACCAAGACCTTCGTCGCCACCGTCCTCCTCCAGCTGCAGGCCGAGGGCCGCCTGGACCTCGACGACCCCGTCGAGAAGTGGCTGCCCGGCGTGGTCCGCGGCAACGGCCACGACGGCCGCAAGATCACCGTCCGTCAACTCCTCAACCACACCAGCGGGATCTACGGCTACACCGCGGACACCGGATTCCAGGAGAAGGTCTTCGGGCCCGGCTTCCTGGAGCACCGTTACGACACCTGGACCCCGCGGCAGCTCGTCGCGATCGCGATGACCCACAAGCCGGACTTCGCCCCCGGCACCGCCTGGAACTACTCCAACACCAACTACGTCCTGGCGGGCATGGTGATCGAGAAGGTCACGGGACGTCCGTACGGAAAGGAGGTCGAGCGGCGGATCATCAAGCCGCTGAAGCTGCGTGCCACCAGCGTGCCCGGGACGACCGTGACGATGCCGAAGCCGAGTTCACGGGCGTTCTCGAAGCTGGCGGTCGACGAGAACGCGACGACGGTCCACGACGTCACCGAGCTGAACCCGACCCTCGCCGGCGCGGCCGGCGAGATGATCTCCGACTCCAACGATCTGCAGACCTTCTACCGGGCCCTGTTCAAGGGCGCGTTGCTGCCGAAGGCCGAGATGCGGGAGATGACGAAGGCCGTGCCCGTCAGCGCGGAGGACCCGGAGTTCTTCTACGGCCTCGGGCTGATGCAGGCGAAGCTGAGCTGCGGCAAGGAGGTGTGGGGCCACGGTGGTGGCATCCACGGTTCCTCTTCGCAGGCCGTCGTCACCAGGGACGGCGAGCACTCGCTCGCCATGAACTTCAACGCCGACTGGGCGGGCGACAGTCAGACCGTCGTCGAGGCCGAGTTCTGCGGCTGATGCGTCACCGGGGCAGGACGACGACATAGGCGGCGGGCTGCCGGTCCGACGCGGCCATCAGGGCCGTACGGACCACGGTGGCCTGCTGGTCCATCGCCTCGCGCAGCTTGCGCGGGGTGATGTGGACGACCGTGATGCCGAGCCGCTCCAGGTGCTCGCGCTTGCGGGTGTACTCCGACCACAGCGCGTCGTCGTCCTGCCGCGGCGCCCGGGTGTCCAGCTCCACCGCCACCGCCTGGTCCGGCCAGTACGCGTCGAGGCCGCCGAGGTGCGGGCCGCCGGGCAGCCGCAGGTCCACGTTCCACAGCGGGTCGGGCAGCGCGAACTCCCGCACCATCTCGTACAGCCGCTCCTCGGCGATGCTCCGGCCCTCGGCGAGCAGCGAGTCCACGGCGTCCACCACATGCGGCCGGGTGAGCAGCCGCGCCCGGTTCAACTCCCGTACCACCGCTCCGGGTTCGCAGTGCCCGCCGCGTACCGCCTCGGTGAGCAGCCGGCGCACCACGCCCGCGTCGGTCAGGCCGGACACGGCGTCCGCGAGGGCCCGGGCGACCGGCGCGACCGGCACCCCCGTGAGCTCCAGCGGCTCGGGCATGTCCTGGGCGCGCTCCACCTTGACCCAGCCGGTGGACCGCAACCGGCGGGTGCGCGGCACCAGGACGTCGATCCGGTCCAGGGAGGTCAGCGGGGGAGCGGAGGAGAAGCGGTGCAGGGCGAGCGCGGCGAGCCCGGTGATCATCGCGTCGGGGTTCTGGGAGGGCACGACGCCGGAGCGGCGGGCGTAGAGGAGTGCGGCCTGCAGTCGCTCCTCGCTGGTGGGCTGTCCCGGGTGGGGCAGGAAGACGCCGGGCAGGATCTGCTGCCAGCCGCCGCCCGGCTTGCAGCGCGCGGCGATCTCGGTGCCGGACATCCCCTGGGCACGCAACTGGGAGACGGGCAGCACGCGTTGGTGGTTCTCCGCGTGAGGAGGGAGGGGGAGCGGGCGGGGGCTGATGGGGGTGTTGTGGTTCATGACGGGGGTCTTCCGCTTACCGGACCTCCGCTAACCGCTGTTACAAGCGCGTCACCAAACCGGGACAAGCTCGCCCTAAAGTACGCGCGTTCGAGTGCCGAAAAGGCACCACCACCGCGGCCCTCCCCTATCCCGTCGTGGACAGGCGTTCCGCAGGGGCTGACCCACACGCCTGCGGAACGCCTGCCCTCAGGGTGCGTCAGGCCGCCCCGTCACACGCCTGCGCGCGCAGCGCACGGGCCAGGTCGTCCCGGGACTCCAGCACCAGCCGGCGCAGCGCCGGCGCCGCGTCCTCGTGCGCGGACAGCCACGCGTCCGTCGCCGCGAGCGTGGACTCGTCGTCCTGGAGGCCGGGGAACAGCCCTCGGACCACGTCCATGCCGATCTGGATCGACCGCTCGGCCCACACCCGCTCGATCGCGGCGAAGTACTTCTCCGCGTACGGCGCGAGCAGCTCCCGCTGCGAGGGCTGCGCGAAGCCCGCGATCGTCGCCTCCACCAGAGCGTTCGACAGCGTGTCCGACTCGACGACCTGCGCCCAGGCCTGCGCCTTGACCGCCGCCGAGGGCCGGGCCGCCAGACAGCGCACCTGGTGGCGCTTGCCGGTCGCCGTGTCGTCGAGGGTCAGCTCCTCGCCGATCCGGGCCTCGTCCGCCCGGCCGTGCGTGGCCAGCGGCTCCAGGAACGACCAGCGCAGCTCCTGGTCGACATCCAGGCCGTCGATGCTCGCCGTACCGTCGAGGAGACCCTCCAGGAGCCGGAAGTCCGCGTCCGAGGCCGCCGTCGCCGCGAAGAACCGCGCCCAGGTCAGCTGGTGCTCGCTGCCCGGCTCGGCCACGCGCAGCTCGCGCAGCCCGCCCTCGGCGAGCAGCCGGCCGCCCTCCGCACGCCATGCGGGCGCCGCGTAGTGCGTGACCGCCGTGCGCGCCCAGGCATGCACCATCTGGAGCACGCCGATGTCCGTCTCACGGCCGGCGAACTCCAGCACCACCGCGACGAAGTCCCGGGCCGGCATCAGACCGTCCCGCGTCAGGTTCCACAGCGCCGACCAGCACAGCGCGCGGGCCAGCGGGTCGGTGATGTCGCCGAGGTGCGCCCGCAGCGTGGCCAGCGAACCCTCGTCGAAACGGATCTTGCAGTAGGTCAGGTCGTCGTCGTTGACGAGCATCAGGTCGGGCCGCTCCTGGCCCGCCAGCTCGGCGACGATCGTCCGCGCCCCGGTGATGTCCGCCTCCGCCCGCGCGAAGCGGACCAGCTCGCCCTCGGGCGACAGTCGGTACAGACCCACGGCCGCACGGTGCGGACGCAGCTCGTCGCCCTCCTGGACGACGGCCAGCTCCGTGACGCGGCCCTCCGCGTCGTAGGTGACGGCCGGCGTCAGGGTGTTGACGCCCGAGGTCTGCAGCCAGGCGCGGGACCACGCCTTCATGTCGCGCCCGGAGGTCTCCTCCAGGACCGACAGCAGATCGGCGAGGCGCGTGTTCCCGTACGCATGCCGCTTGAAGTAGCGGCGCGCGCCCTCCATGAACGCGTCCCGACCCGCGTACGCCACCAGCTGCTTCAGGACCGAGGCGCCCTTGGCGTACGTGATGCCGTCGAAGTTCAGCTTGGCGTCCTCCAGGTCACGGATGTCGGCCGTGATCGGGTGCGTGGACGGCAGCTGGTCGGCGCGGTACGCCCATGACTTGCGGCTGTTGGCGAAGGTCACCCAGCTGTTGGTGAAGCGGGTCGCCTCCGCCAGCGAGAAGGAACCCATGAAGTCGGCGAAGGACTCCTTCAGCCACAGGTCGTCCCACCACACCATGGTGACCAGGTCGCCGAACCACATGTGCGCCATCTCGTGCAGGATGACGTTCGCCCGGCGCTCGTACGCCGCCTGCGTCACCTTGCCGCGGTAGATGTACTCCTCGCGGAAGGTCACCATGCCGGGGTTCTCCATCGCGCCGAGGTTGTACTCGGGGACGAAGGCCTGGTCGTACTTCCCGAAGGGGTACGGGTAGTCGAAGTTGTCGTGGAAGAAGTCGAAGCCCTGCTTGGTGATCAGGAAGACGTCGTCCGCGTCGAAGTGCTTGGCGAGCCCCTTGCGGCACATCGCGCCGAGCGGGATCTCGATGTCGCCGCGCTTGTACGTGTCGGTGACGTAGTGGTACGGACCGGCCACGACACACGTGATGTAGGTGGAGATCGCGGCCGTCTCGGCGAACCGCCACACCCCTTCGGCGTCCTGCTCGCCCACGCCGTTCGACCAGACCGTCCAGCCCTCGGGCGCGGTCACCTCGAAGCGGTACGGGGCCTTGAGGTCGGGCTGCTCGAAATTGGCGAAGACCCGACGGGCGTCGGCCGGCTCGTACTGCGTGTAGAGGTAGACCTCGCCGTCCTCCGGGTCGACGAAGCGGTGCATGCCCTCGCCGGTCCGGCTGTAGGCGCACTGCGCGTCCACCACCAGGACGTTCTCGTCGGCGAGGTCGTCCAGCGCGATCCGGGCACCGTCGAAGACGACGGCCGGGTCGAGCGCGCGCCCGTTCAGCTCGACGGAGGTCACCGCCGGGGCGATCAGGTCCACGAAGGTGGCGGAGCCCGTGCCGGTACGGCGGAAGCGGATCGTCGTCACCGAGCGGAAGGTGCGCACGCTCCCCGTGCCTTCGGCGGGGGGACCCCCGTCCCCGGACTCGCCGACCGCCGACCGCAGATCGAGGGCGACCTCGTACCCGTCGACGGACAGCAGCGCGGCCCGCTCGCGGGCCTCGTCGCGGGACAGATTCTCACCGGGCACGGTCACTCCTTCGTGGCGCCTTCGAAACAGCACCGATCCTCCCATGTGCCACTGACGCACGGCACTCGGGGAATGTCCCCGCCGACCGATGGTGTTGCTCCCTCTGGCGCATAGACATCCGTCCCTGAGGAGTGACATGTCCGAGAGCAGGACCACCGCCGACTTCTGGTTCGATCCGCTGTGCCCCTGGGCCTGGATGACCTCCCGCTGGATGCTGGAGGTCGAGAAGGTGCGCCCGGTCGACGTGCGCTGGAAGGTGATGAGCCTGGCCGTCCTCAACGAGAACAGGCTCGACGAGGTCCCGGCCGAGTACCGGGAGATGCTGGAGACCAAGGCCTGGGGCCCGGTCCGTGTGGTGACAGCGGCCCAGCAGCTGCACGGCGACGAGGTGGTCGGCAAGCTCTACACGGCGCTCGGCACCCGTTTCCACAACGACGGCGAGGGGCCCACCCGCGAGGCGATCTCGGCGGCCCTCGCGGACGTCGGCCTGCCGGCCGAGCTGGTGGACTACGCGGACAAGGACACCTACGACACCGAGCTGCGCGCCTCCCACAAGGAGGGCATCGACAAGGTCGGCCAGGACGTCGGCACGCCGGTCATCTCCGTCCCGGGCGCGGACGGCGACCAGGTCGCCTTCTTCGGCCCGGTCGTGACGCCGACCCCGCGCGGCGAGGCGGCGGCCCGGCTGTGGGACGGCACCCTGCTCGTGGCCTCGACGCCCGGCTTCTACGAGATCAAGCGCACGCGGACGGCGGCGCCGAGCTTCGAGTAGGACCCCGCCCGGCCATGGAAGAACCCCCGTGATTCACGTCATCACGGGGGTTCTTCTTTCATCCGTCCGCAAGTGAAGGTTGAGAAGACGATCACGAGCAGGACGAGCGGGGGCCGATCAGATGGAGATCAGCGGGACGGACGTCTTGGCGGCCTGGTAGCGCTTGTTCACGTCCTGCCAGTTGACGACCTGCCACATGGCCTCGATGAAGTCCACCTTCTGGTTCTTGTACTGCAGGTAGAAGGCGTGCTCCCAGGCGTCGAAGACCAGCACCGGGATCGAGCCCTGGCCGACATTGCCCTGGTGGTCGTAGACCTGCTCGACGATCAGCCGGCCGCTGATCGGCTCGTACGCGAGGACACCCCAGCCGGAGCCCTGGGTGGTCGCGGAGGCCTTGGTCAGCTGGGACTTGAACTTGGCGAAGGAGCCGAAGGACTCGGTGATGGCGTCCGCGAGGTCGCCCACGCCGTCGGCCGCGAGCGGCTCGCCGCCGCCGCCGTCCTTCGGGCTGTCCATGTTGTTCCAGTAGATGCTGTGCAGGATGTGGCCGGAGAGGTGGAACGCGAGGTTCTTCTCCAGGCCGTTGATCGAGCCCCACTGCTCCTTGTCGCGCGCCTCCTCCAGCTGCTCCAGGGTGTCGTTGGCGCCCTTGACGTAGGCGGCGTGGTGCTTGTCGTGGTGGAGCTCGATGATCTGGGGGTTGATGACCGGCTCGAGCGCCGCGTAGTCGTACGGAAGTTCAGGAAGTGTGTAGATCGCCATGCCGAGCCCTCCGCTGCTGCTTATTGCAAACCTTATGCAGCTGCAGGCTAGCAGCAGGTGCACAAGGAAGTTGATCAGCCCTTCGTCCTAGGTCCGGCGTCCCGGACATGGCGGAACCCCCGAACCGCAGACGGTTCGGGGGTTCCGGAAGAGAGGGAGCGAAGTCAGGAGGCGCGGCCCGATACCGCCTTCTGGCGGACGAAGCCGATCACCGCGAGCAGCACCGTGAGGGCGCCCGTCCAGTACAGCTGGACCCGGGTGCCCTCCTCGCGGGCCATCAGGAAGAAGATCGCGGCCATGCCGGCCAGCGCCACCCAGGTCAGCACCGGGAACGCCCACATCTTCACGACCAGCTTCTCGGGCGCCTCGCGCTCGGTGCGGCGGCGCAGCAGCAGCTGCGAGACGGCGATGAAGAACCAGACGACGAGGATGATCGCGCCGATGGTGTTCAGGAGCCAGATGAAGATGTCGTCCGGCCGCCAGTAGCTCAGCATCACGCAGAGGAAACCGAAGACCGAGGAGACGAGCACCGCGGGTCGCGGCACGCCGCCGAACGTACGGCCCAGCGCCTTCGGGCCCTGGCCGCGGGCGACCAGCGAGGTGGCCATCCGGGAGGCGCCGTAGATGTTGGCGTTCATGGCCGACAGCAGAGCGACCAGCACGACCACGTTCATGATCTGGCCGGCGGCCGGGATGCCCAGGTGGTCGAGGGTGGCCACGTACGGGCCCTTGTCGACGACCGCCTTGTCGCCCCACGGGACGAGCGTGACGATGACCGCCATCGAGCCGATGTAGAAGAGCGCGATGCGCCACATCGCCGTACGGACGGCCTTGGCGACGCCCTGGACGGGGTGCTCCGACTCGGCCGCGGCGATGGTGACGGTCTCCAGACCGCCGTACGCGAACACCGAGGCGAGCAATCCGACGATCAGCCCCTCGGAGCCGTTCGGGAAGAACCCGCCGTCACCGGTGAGGTTCGCCATGCCGGGGGCGTCCGTGCCGGGCAGCACGCCGACGATGGCGAGCACGCCGATGCCGAGGAAGAGGACGATCGCGCCGACCTTGAGCGCGGCGAACCAGAACTCGAACTCGCCGAAGTTCTTCACCGCCGCCAGGTTGGTCCCGCAGAACACCAGCATGAAGAGGGCCACCCAGGCCCACTCCGGGGTGCCCGGGAACCAGCCGGTCATGATCTTCGCCGCGCCGATGCCCTCCAGGCCGACGGCCACGCAGAGCAGGAACCAGAAGGCCCATCCCGCGGTGAAGCCGGCCCACGGGCCGATCGCCCGCTCGGCGTGGACGGAGAACGAGCCGGAGGCCGGGTTCGCCGCCGACATCTCGCCCAGCATCCGCATCACGAGCATGACGAGCAGACCGGAGATGGCGTAGGCGACGACGATCGAGGGACCGGCGGCGGCGATACCGGCACCGGAGCCGACGAAGAGGCCGGCGCCGATGACGCCACCGAGGGCGATCATCGACAGATGGCGCTGCTTGAGGCCGTGTGTGAGTCCCTGTGAGGGGGGTGCCTGGTCGTCCTTGCGGTCGACGGGCTCGGGCGCGGTGGTCCGTGACATGGGCCGCCCTGTTCATTGGCTGAGACGGGGGAACGGCCCACAGTCTGGGTGGGTGCCCCGCTTACAGGGAACAGATGTCCGCTATACGGTCACGACCTTCACACAAAGTGAAGGATTATGACCGAACCGTACGGAGCTCCCGCAGCCACGCCACCAGCAGGACGGCCCCGGTGGCCCCGGCCGACCACAGCACCTGCGGCCGCGCGGCGTCGTCGGTCAGCATCAGCATCAGGACCGCAGCCATCGCGGCCAGCGCCGTCCAGGTCAGCCACGGGAAGCCCCACATCTTCAGCATCAGGGTCTCCGGCGCCTCGCGCTCGATCCGGCGGCGCAGCTTCAGCTGGGAGACCGCGATCAGGGCCCAGACGAAGAGAAGCACGGCGCCGACCGCGTTGAGCATGTAGAGGAAGACCGTATCCGGCCACTTCAGATTCAGCAGTACGGAGACGAAGCCGAAGGCCACCGACGCGAGCACCGCCCGCCGCGGCACCCCTCCCCCCGAGATCCTCAACAGCCCCTTCGGCGCCTCGCCGCGCTCGGCGAGCGAGAAGATCATCCGCGAGGAGCCGTAGAGGTTGGCGTTGAGCGCCGAGAGCAGCGCCACGAAGACCACGACGTTCATGATCTGGCCGGCCGACGGCACCCCGATGGAGTCGAGCACGGCGACGTACGGCGACTGGCCCGGCACCATGGAGGTCCAGGGCAGCAGCGTCACGATCACCAGCATCGAGCCGACGTAGAAGAGAAGGATCCGCCAGACGGCGCTGCGCACCGCCCGCGCCACGTTGCGCGCCGGGTCGTCCGACTCGGCGGCGGCGATCGTGACGACCTCCAGGCCGCCGAAGGCGAAGACGACGGCGAGCACGCCGGAGACCACGCCCTCCCAGCCGTTGGGCAGGAAACCGCCCTGGCCGGTCAGATTGGTCATCCCCACCGGATCCGTGTCCGGCAGCCAGCCGACGATCGCCAGCGTCCCCAGGGCGAGGAAGAGGACGATCGCGCCGACCTTGAGCGCGGCGAACCAGAACTCGAACTCGCCGAAGTTCTTCACCGCCGCGAGGTTGGTGACGGTGAACACGATCATGAAGATCAGGACCCAGCCCCACTGCGGGACCCCCGGCACCCAGCCGTGGGCGATCCGCGCCGCGCCCGTCGCCTCCACCGCGAGGACGACGACCAGCAGGAACCAGTACAGCCAGCCCACCGAGAAGCCCGCCCAGCGGCCGAGCGCCCGCTCGGCGTGGACGGAGAAGGCGCCCGACGCCGGCATGGCCGCCGACATCTCGCCGAGCATCCGCATGACCAGCATCGCGAGCGTGCCCGCGATCAGATACGACAGGACGATGCCGGGTCCGGCGACCGCGATGCCCGCGCTCGAGCCGACGAAGAGCCCGGCCCCGATCACCCCGCCGAGTCCGAGCATCGTCAGATGACGCTGCTTCAGGCCGTGGGAGAGCGGCTCCGGTTCGGGGGCGAGGGGAGCCGGGGCGGCAGGCGGTGCGTCGTGCATGAGGGGGCTCGTGCCTTCGAAAGCGTTCATGGGGCATTTATGGAGAACCCACAGTCTCCCCGGTGAGCGGCCCCTGGCGCAAAATGGCCCTCTTGCCAGCTCCTCGCCGTGACAAGCGTCACGTGGCGCGAGGCGTGGATCCAGTTCTTTGTTTGATCTCGACGAAGGGCCCAACCTCCCCTTTGTGGGCGGCTGATGGTGATCGAGCGTTCACTCCTCGACTACGGTCGATCCGTCCCCGTACCCCCTCACCCCCTGCGGAGTACCGATGAGCACCGCCGTCGCCCCTGTCCGTTCCCTCCGCTCCGGGACGGTCCTCGCCGACCTGCTGCCGTCCAGCCGCGCCCGCGACATCGCGCTCGTCGTCGGCGGCGCCGCCCTCACCGGCATCGCCGCGCAGATCGCCGTCCCGGTCCCCGGCTCGCCCGTCCCCGTCTCCGGCCAGACCTTCGCGGCCCTTCTCGTCGGCACGGCGCTCGGCGCCCGCCGCGGCTTCCTCTCCCTCGCGCTGTACGCGGTCGTCGGCATGGCGGGCGTGCCCTGGTTCGCGCAGGCCTCCTCGGGCTACACGATGCCGTCCTTCGGCTACATCCTCGGCATGCTGCTCGCCGCCACCGTCGTCGGCGCCCTCGCGCGCCGCGGAGCCGACCGCTCCGTGCTCCGCACCGCGGGCGCGATGGCGCTCGGCTCCGTGATCATCTACGCGGTCGGCGTGCCGTACCTGGCCTTCGCCACCGGCATGTCGTTCGCGCAGGCGGTCGCCGCCGGTCTGACCCCGTTCCTCGTCGGCGACGCGCTCAAGGCCGCGCTCGCGATGGGCGTGCTGCCGACCGCGTGGAAGCTCATCGGCCGGAAGGGCTGACGCGGTCGGTTCCGCCTGAAGAGGTTCGCCGGGTCGAGGTTCGACTTCAGCCGGGCGAGCCTCTTTTGCGTTTCCGCGTCGTACCCGGCGTCGCCGGGGCGGAAGACGCGCCGTGCGGGGACGGACATGAGAAAGCTCTCCGTTCCTCGGGGGATTCCCTGGATGCGGAGAGCTTCTCGGGCATACCTGACAGAACCCGTCAGGTATGGATTCAGTCCTTCGTGACGGGCTCGGCGTTCTTGCCGAAGCGGTCGCGGACCACGGCGATGGCGACCACGAGGCCCGCCACCAGCAGCGACAGCAGGACCTGCTCACGGGCGGAGCCGCCGTTGTAGAGCATGTAGCCGAGGACGAAGACGATCATCGCGATGGTCGCCCAGGTCAGGTACGGGAAGAGCCACATCTTCACGAGCAGCTTCTCCGGGGACTCCCGCAGGATGATCTTGCGCATGCGCAGCTGCGAGAAGCAGATGACCAGCCAGACGAAGAGCGCGATCGCGCCGGACGCGTTCAGCAGGAAGGCGAAGACCGTGTCGGGCCACTTGTAGTTGAAGAAGACGGCGACGAAGCCGAAGATCACCGATCCGATGATGGCGGCCGTCGGCACGCCCTTCGCGTTCGTCCGGCCGAAGGCCTTCGGAGCGTCACCGCGGCGGCCGAGGGAGTGGGCCATGCGGGAGGCGGTGTAGAGGCCCGAGTTCAGGCAGGACAGCACCGCGGTCAGGATGATGACGTTCATGATCTGACCGGCGTGCGGGATGCCGATCGAGTTGAGCGCCGCGACGTACGAGCCGTCCTTCTGCAGCGACGGGTCGTTCCACGGCAGCAGCGAGACGACCACCAGGATCGAGCCGAGGTAGAAGATGCCGACCCGCCAGATCACGCTGTTGGTGGCCTTGGCGACCGCGCGGCGCGGGTCCGACGACTCGCCCGCGGCGAGGGTGACGATCTCGCTGCCCATGAAGGAGAAGACGACCATCAGGATGCCCGTGAGGATCGCGCCGTAGCCGTTGGGCAGGAAGCCGCCGTGCTCGGTGAGGTTGCTCAGTCCGGCGGACGAGGTGTCCGCACCCGGCAGGACGCCGAAGATCGCGAGCCCGCCGACCACGATGAAGGCGGCGATGGCGACGACCTTGATGCCGGCGAACCAGAACTCGAACTCACCGTAGGAGGCGACCGAGCCGAGGTTGGTGACGGTCAGGACGACCATCACGATCAGCGCCCAGGCCCACTGCGGGACGGCCGGGATCCAGCCGTTCAGGATGTCCGCGCCCATGGTCGCCTCGACGGCGAGCACGACGACCCAGAAGAACCAGTACAGCCAGCCGATGGAGAAGCCCGCCCAGCGTCCGAGCGCCCGGTCGGCGTGGGCCGAGAAGGAGCCGGAGGTGGGGTTCGCCACGGACATCTCGCCGAGCATCCGCATGACGAAGACGACCATCGTGCCCACGAGCGCGTAGGACAGCAGGATTCCGGGGCCTGCGGCAGTGATGCCGGCCGCGGAGCCGCCGAAGAGGCCGGCGCCGATGACGCCACCGATGGCGATCATCGAGAGGTGGCGGTTCTTGAGACCGGCCTTGAGCCCGTCGGACTGCTGCGAATCACCGGTGTTTCCGGTGGTCCCGCCTTCCTTCGTGAGGGTCGGCTGCGTGTTCATGAACGCTTTCCTTCGTGTGGGGGGCGCTCGGGTCGCGAGCCCGAGCATTCAACACCGGGGGACGGGGTTATCGGAAGGGCTGATTCCGATTCGTTGTGTAAGGGCCGAACGTCCGCACCGACGCGGACCAGGGCCCCGACCCCGCTGACCGCTACCCAGGCCCCGCCGTGCCACACTCGGACCCATGCGCGTGTACCTCGGCTCCGACCATGCCGGCTTCGAACTCAAGAACCATCTCGTCGAGTGGCTGAAGGCCCATGGCCACGAGCCCGTCGACTGTGGTCCCCACATCTACGACGCCCTGGACGACTACCCGCCGTTCTGCCTGCGCGCCGCCGAGAAGACGGCCGCGGACCCGGACAGCCTGGGCATCGTCATCGGCGGCTCCGGCAACGGCGAGCAGATCGCCGCGAACAAGGTGAAGGGGGTGCGCGCCGCCCTCGCCTGGAGCGAGCAGACCGCCGCCCTCGGCCGCGAGCACAACAACGCCAACGTCGTCTCCATCGGCGGCCGGATGCACACCCAGGAAGAGGCGACGAAGTTCGTCGAGATCTTCCTGAGCACCCCGTACTCCGGTGACGAGCGTCACACCCGCCGGATCGACATGCTCTCCGCGTACGAGACGACCGGCGAGCTCCCCGCGATCCCGGCCCACCACCCGCAGGAGCCGACCGCCTGATGCCCGAGGGGCACACGATCCACCGACTGGCCGCCGACTACCGGGAACGGTTCGGCGGCCGGTCCGTGCGGGTGACCAGCCCGCAGGGCAAGTTCACGGACTCGGCGGCACTGCTCGACGGCGCGGTCCTGGACTCCACCGAGGCCCACGGCAAGCACCTCTTCCTCGGCTTCCCCGGGGAGGAGTGGGTCCACATCCACCTGGGCCTCTTCGGCAAGGTGAACTTCGGTGACGCCCCGGCCCCGCCGCCCACGGACACCGTGCGGCTGCGGCTCGCGAACCCCGAGGCGTACGTCGACCTGCGCGGCCCCACCACCTGTGCCCTGATCACGGACGCCGAGAAGCGGGCGATACACGACCGCCTGGGCCCGGACCCGCTCCGCGAGGAGGACGACCCCGCCAAGGCGTGGAACCGGATCTCCACGTCCCGCACGACGATCGCGGCCTTGCTCCTGGACCAGAAGGTCCTCGCGGGCGTCGGGAACGTCTACCGCGCGGAGGTCCTCTTCCGGCACGGCATCGACCCGTACCGGGCGGGCAAGGACCTGACGCGCCGCGAATGGACGGCGATCTGGACCGACCTCGTGGGACTGATGCGCGAGGGCGTCCGCCTGAACCGCATCGACACGGTCCGCCCCGAGCACACGCCCGAGGCGATGGGCCGCCCACCACGCGTGGACGACCACGGCGGCGAGGTCTACGTCTACCGCCGCGCACTCCAGCCCTGCCACATCTGCGGCACGGAGATCCGCACGGCCGACCTGGCGGCCCGCAACCTCTTCTGGTGCCCGGGCTGCCAAACGCGCTGACGCGCGGGGGCGCACGGGACGGCGCCTCGCGGGCGACTCCGCCCCGTGCCCCCGCCCGCGACAAGACACCCCTAGAACCCGTGCGGCAACCACGGAGCCACGGGGGACCCGAAGGCGACGGACGCCTCCACGAGGGCCCCGTCGCGGAGCTCCCGCACGCGCCCGGCCGCGGCGAGCGAGACCAGCGAGGTCCCACCCAGATACGCCGCCCCCAACTCCCGTACGGACAAGGCGAGATCCGCCGGATCCTCCGTCCGCACGCACACCGCCCCCGCGGCGTCCCCGGTCAACCGCCACCGCCCCTCGTTCCAGGGACAGAACGCGTCGGCGACCTCGAACACCACGTCCACCCCCACCTGGTACGTCCGCGCAGCCAACGCCGCGCCCACGTCCACCAGACGCAGATGCAGAGAGTCCCGCTGCGCCGGCACGCAGCGCCGGATGTCGCTCACCAGGTGCTGCCACGCGTCGTCAACCGGCCGGCCGTGGACCGTCACCGAGGACGTCAGGTCGATCGAGCAGAGGAATCGCCACAACGCCGCCTCCGCCGCCGGATCCAGCGCCCCGAGATCCTTCAGCAGCACACTGCCGTCGGGCCCGCTCTGGGACCACTCCGGCTTGATCGCGTACAGCGCGTAGCCGACGACCTCCCCGTCCCGCTCCGCCAGCACGCACTGTCGCGGCGAGGCCCCGCCCCGCTCGCTCTCCGGGTCGAGCAGCGGCAGCCGCTCCCACTGCGGCCTGCGGGCCATCATCCCGGGCCGGCGCGGCACCAGCCGCGCGTAGACCGCCTCGCACGCCGCGGCCGCCTTCGCCGGATCGGCCTGCCGCAGCACCACGTCGTCCGTACCCTCCGGCACGGTGAGCCGCACGCGGGTCGTGTCGATCGTCGCCCGCGTCTGATAGGTGGCGATGCCGTAGCCGAAGCGTCCGTAGATCCCCGGCTCCGAGGCCGTCAGCACGGCCAGCGGCTCGCCCCACGCCCGTAGGTCGTCGAGCTGACGCCGCATCATCGAGCTGAGGATCCCGCGCCGCCGGTGCGTCGCGGCGACGCTCACCATCGTGACGCCCGCCGTCGGCACGATCGCGCCACCCGGTACGGACATCCGGAACGAGAAGGCGCCCGCCGTGCCGACACAGCTCTCGCCGTCCCAGACGCCGAGCGAGCGGTCGTATTCGGTCAAGTCCCGCCAGAGCTGCCGCTCCTCCGGAGCCTCCGCGACGCCGCCGAAGGCGAGCAGCAGGTTCTCGTACCAGTCGTCCCACTCCGCCGGGTCCAGCACGCGCAGTTCAGTCGTCATATGCCATCGATATCAGCGCCCACCAGCCCGACGCGACCCGATTTCACGTGCAATGTCTCAGGGGTCCCCCTGCACGAGGTCCGACCGGGTGGATAGGGTCCAGGCCAATGGGAAGTCGCGCGGGTGTCGCCTCGTACTCGGCCCGGATGCGCAGGAGCGCACACCGGGTCCGCATCGCCCTGCGCAAGTCCGGCGTCGACTACTTCCGGGGCGAGGGCTCCGACTGGGTCGCGTTCGCCGGACTGCTGCTGACCATCCCGGCGATCACCGTCGGCACCCTCGCCAATCCGGTGTGGTGCGCGCCCGCCGCGCTCGTCCTGCCGATCGTCGCCGGGGGACTGCTGCTGCGCCCCGCGAGCCTGCTCGCGCTGTACGCGGCGGCCGCCGGCGCCCTGATCGTCGAGTCGGTCGTGCTCGGCCCGTACACGCAGGGCCCGGCCCGGGTCACGCCGGGAACGGTCCTGGTGGTGGCGGCCTGCGGACTGTTCGGGCTGCTCATCGCCCAGTTCCGGGCCCGCGTGGGCGTGCCCTGGCGGCGCGGCGGCACGATGCTCTTCGACCTGCGCGAACGCATCCGGGCACAGAGCGCCCTGCCACGGCTCCCCAAGGGCTGGCACCGCGAGATGGCGCTCCGCCCGGCCGGCGGCCAGTCCTTCTCCGGTGACTTCGTCGTCGCGGCCCGCACCCACGGCGGCCGGACCCTGGAGGTCCTGCTCACCGACGTCTCCGGCAAGGGCATGGACGCCGGCTCGCGCGCCCTGCTGCTCTCCGGGGCCTTCGGCGGACTCCTCGGCTCGCTGCCGCCGCACGGCTTCCTGCCGGCCGCCAACGGCTATCTGCTGCGCCAGGACTGGGACGAGGGCTTCGCCACCTCGATCCATCTGGTCCTCGACCTGGAGTCGGGGGACTACGAACTCCTCTCCGCCGGGCATCTGCCCGCGCTCCAGCTCCACGCGGGCACCGGACGCTGGGAGGAGAAGTCGGGCGAGGGCCCGCTCCTCGGCGTCTACGACGGCGCCGAGTTCCACCCGGTCAAGGGCTCGCTGCGGCCCGGCGACGTCCTGATGCTCTTCACCGACGGCCTCGTCGAGGCCGCCGACCGGGACATCGCGGAGGGCATCGACCGCCTCACCGGCGAGGCCGACCGCTATGTCGCCTCGGGCTTCGAGGGCGCTGCCTGGCATCTGATCGAAGCCTGCGCGAAGGACGTCAACGACGACCGCGCCCTGCTCCTCATCAGCCGCCAGGCCTGATCTCCGGCGCTCCGGAAACCGGCCCGTCAGCAGAACACCCCGCCGGAAGCGGAAACCCCGGAAGCGGAACACCCCGCCGGAAGCGGAGCACCCCGCCGGAAGCGGAACACGCCGTCGGAAACGGAATCCCCGGAGGCGGAACGGCCCCGGAGGCGGAACCGCCCCGGAAGCGGAACGGCCCCGGAAGCGGAACGGCCCCGGACCGTCCCGTGCTCGGGAGGGTCCGGGGCCGTCCGGCGTCGTTCTCGACCGGCTCGCGTCAGGCCTGCTTCGCCGGCGCGTCCTTGCGGAAGGCCCACGCCATTTCGGGCTCCGTGACCCACTTCAGCGCCCGGCGTACCAGAGGGGTGCAGAGCAGCGTCATGACCACGAGCGCGGCGAGGGTCACGACCACCCGGCCCGGCGCGGTCGCCAGCCACGGGTTGTCCTCGAAGAGGCCGAGGTAGCTCAGACCCCGGATCACGAATCCGTGCAGCACATAGCCGCAGATGGTGCCCGCGCCGAGCGCCGTGAACCAGCGCCGGCTGCCGGGAACGAGGGAGAGGAACGCCGCCGTCAGCACCAGCGTGCAGAGGAAGAGGATCCCGGCGATGAACAGGCCCCACCACACGCCGACACCCATCTCCTGCACGCTCTGGGAGCGGTAGAACCAGCTCAGGTAGAGGGTGGGCGTCAGCCAGTAGAGGAGGGGAATCGCGGCGGCGAACACTAGGACCGAGGCGATGCGCACCGGCCGCCGCCTCAGGAACACGAAGTGCTCGGGCTTCATGGACAGTCCGAGCACGAAGAACGGCAGGAACTGGAGCACCCGGGACATCTCCAGGGTGCCGCCGATCGCGGGGGTCACCGACGCGAGCGTCGCGATCACCAGGGACGTCGCCAGCGGCCACCGCACGACGCGCCAGAACGGGGTGGTCAGCCGCCAGATGAACAGGGCGATCAGGAACCACATCAGATACGTGGGGTGGAGCAGGCTGATCGACCGGAAGGTGTCCGTCCCCCACCGGGTGAACAGCGTGTACGCCACCTCGAAGACGACGTACGGCACGACGACGCCGGTGAGCAGCCGCTTCAGCTGGTCCGGGCGGCCCGTGTAACTACGGGACAGATAGCCGGATACCAGTATGAACACCGGCATATGGAAGGTGTAGACCAGCATGTACAGGCCGCGGGTGGCCCGGCTTCCCTCGATCACCGCGGGCCACACGTGCCCCATGACGACGAGCAGGATCGCGAAGTACTTCGCGTTGTCGAAGTAGGGATCGCGCGCGGTGGGTTTGCGGGCGGCCTCGCCCTTACCCCGCGTCGTCGGGACCGACCCCGCCTCCTCGCCCTCGGGCAGCGGAGTCCTGGCGCTTGTCTGTATGGCGGAGGACATTCGAGGACCCTAGCTGTGTGACACCTGTGATCAAACCATGTGGCGCATAAGGGGCATTCGATGCGTTGAGTGGCGAAATCCCTTCCCCGCTTCGCAGTTATATGTGCGAAATCCGGGGCAAACCACCCTTGGTTGTGCGGGTGTGCTGTATCTCTCTCTTTGCGTTCCTGTGGAACGTCCGCGGACCCGTCGGCGTCCCGGCCGGAATCTCGCGATCTTGTCCGCGACGGTTCGTCACACCGCAGCGGGGGCAGGGGGGTTGATGGCACCATGGATACAGCGGGGGGTGTTGTGTGACGCGCGCTCCCTGGCGGGCAAGGTGGGACCGACCGAGGGTGTGATCAGTTGTGGCCATTTCACTGTCTGTGGTGCTGCTGTTGGCGATCATCCTGGTGGTGCTGATCCGCGGCGGAAGCCTCAAGGCCGGCCCGGCCGTGGTCGCGGTGCTCTTCGGCTTCTTCCTTGCCTCCACGGGCATGGCCGACGACATCCAGCGCTTCCTCGACTCGATAACGCAGACCGTGGGCTCCATCAAGTTCTGAACAGGCCACGGGCCCCCGCCGATCCCGGCGGGGGCCCGTGGCGCTTCCGCGACGCGTCAGAAGAGGGCGACGCCCTTCCAGCCCTTGGCATGCAGGGTCACCGGCGCACCCAACGAGCCGTCCTCGGCGGCCGGGTGGAGCAGCAGGGCGCCCGAGCGGTCGAGGGAGACCAGATCGCTCCGCCCGTCGCCGTCCAGGTCGCCCACGACGGCCACGGAGGGACGCTGCCGCGCCGTCCAGCCGGACGGGGAGACGGTGGTCGGCGCCCCGAGCGCCCACGGCTCGGCCGTGCCGTAGTCGACCGGGAAGTGCTGCAGCGTCCCCCGGCGGGTGTCCCGTGCCCAGAAGAACGGCATACCGGAATCCGCGGGGCCGTCCGAGAAGTGGACCGACTTCGAGGCCCAGCCGCTCGCGGCGAGAACGGACGGTTCACGGACGTAGAGCGGCCCCCCGTTGTTCAGGTCGAAGATCAGCAGTCGGTCCGCTTCCTTGGCCAGCAGCATGGGCTGGGTGCTCTCGCTCCGGCTGACCGCGATGTCCGAGACGCCCGACCAGTCGTATCCGGTGATCTCCACCGGCTCGCCGAAGCCGCCCGCGCCATTGCCCGGGTAGGCGAAGAGCTTCCCGCCCTGCAGCGCGACGATGTCGTTGCGGACATCGTTCGGCTCCTGGGGGCCGTACCGGTTGATCAGCCAACTCGCCCTCGCCAGCCGGGCGTTCGACCAGTTCCGGCCATCCGCGACCACCGGCACGCCGAAGCCTCCGCCCTCCTGCCCGGCGCGCAGCGTCAGCTTCCCGTCCGCGCCGACACCGAGGAGATCGGCGCGGCCGTCGCTGTCGTAGTCACCGAAGCGCTCGATGAACGGGTAGGTGATCCAGTAGTCCGCCGAGGCGCGGTCGGAGATGTTGCCCCCGCGGTCCACGGCCCGCGCCCAGACCGTGGCAGGGCCCGTGGACTCGGGGGTGACGAACGTGGTCGTGGCGGTTCCGTCGGAACCCACCGGCACCCGCTCGTGCTGCGGGCACGTCACCGTCGTCGGGTCCGAAGCGACGCAGAAGTGGTCCGCCTCGGTCCCCTCCGGCAGGCTGAGGCGCACCGTGCGCACCGTTCCGGGCGGCACCCCGTTCGGGTGCTGCGCGGTGTCCGTGAAGACGACCGTCGGCGCGGCCGGCCTCGTCAGGTCGACGTTGAAGCCGCACGGCGCGGTCCACGCCGAGGCGCCGCTCCTGCTCTCCAGCCGGGCCTGCCACCAGTAACCCTCGCCCTCGGGCAGCCGGCCCTGGGGCACCCGCAGTGTGGCGTGGCTTCCGGCGGACGCGCCGACGGAGGTGTCGAGGATCGGGGCGGTGTCGGGGTCGGTGCCCTGACGGAGCACGAAGTGCGCCTCCGGGTGACCCTCGGTGCTGCTCTCGCCCTCGACCCGCAGGGTGAGACTGATATCCGTGTTGCCGATCCAGGGCAGCGTGCCGGTGGTGACGCACGTCCCTCCGGGCAGCACCTTCGGATCGGCCGTCGTGTACGGATACGCCTCCGCCGCCTGCGCCGTCCCGCCCCCCAGCAGCCCCGCCGCGCACGCCAGGGCCAGCGAGGCCGCCCCCAGCCAGGTGTTCGCCCTCGTTCTCTTCATCGGTTCCCCTCCCGATCGAGCAGTTGATCACTGCCGGGCGAACCTATCCGGGCCCTGTGACACCCGGCATCGGGATGTCCTGACTGTCGCTGATACCCATCGGACGCGGCCGACGAGCGTCGGAGGGTCTAGAGCGGGGGGCGCCGGCTCAGGTCCC
>NZ_JBHWBS010000061.1:0-714 GCF_042735655.1 Streptomyces sp. NPDC059567
GTGGTCGCCGCCCTCGGCGCGGTCGTCGCGGTCTTCCAGTGGGGCTGGCTCGGCTCCCTCTTCGGGGTCGAGCAGACCGGCCCGATCATGTCGATGATGCCGATCTTCATGGTGGGTGTCGTCTTCGGTCTCGCGATGGACTACGAGGTCTTCCTCGTCACTCGGATGCGCGAGGCGTACGTCCACGGGGAGCGCCCCGGCGAGGCGATCGTGACCGGCTTCCGGCACAGCGCCCGGGTGGTCACCGCCGCCGCGGTGATCATGATCGCGGTCTTCTCCGGCTTCATCGGCATGACCGACCAGATGATCAAGATGATCGGCTTCGGTCTCGCCGTCGCCGTCCTCTTCGACGCCTTCGTGGTCCGGATGGCGATCGTCCCGGCGGTGCTGGCCCTGCTCGGCCACAAGGCCTGGTGGCTGCCCAAGTGGCTGGACAAGGCGCTGCCGAACGTCGACGTGGAGGGCGAGGGCCTGGTCACCGAGGACGCCGGGCCGACGGAGCCCGAGCGTGAGCTCGTGAAGGTCTGAGCCTCATGAACCCCGGGGCGGCTCCTTGAGCGGAGGAGTACGCCCCGGATCGCGCCGGGACCTGTGGGGACGGGGAGCCGACGCGGCACCGGGGGGGGGGCGGGGTGGGTGTCGGCCCCCCCGGGCGGGGGCGGGGGGTGTGGGGGGGGGCGCCCCGGGCGGGGGCGCCCCCCCGCGGGATAACAC